>JBOGGB010000569.1:0-2876 GCA_050743605.1 Acidimicrobiales bacterium | reverse complement strand
CGGCCTGGACCGACCCTCGGTTATCAACTGCGACGGCCTACACACCGTCGCCCAGGCATCGCTCACCGGTCCCGTCGGGCGGGTCGGCGACGACATCATGCGTAAAGTCTGCTCAGCAGTCAGCTATGCGCTTGGTTGCTGACCGAGCGCCAGCTCGAATACGGAGATTTGGTCTCCCTTCGAGTGGGCCGGGAAGTGTGGGCCGGGAAGTGTGGGCCGGGAAGGATTCGAACCTTCGTAGGCTTTCGCCGACAGGTTTACAGCCTGTTTCCTTTGGCCACTCGGACACCGACCCGGCGAGGAGGCTACCGCGTCGCGAAGGGCCGGTGACGAGCCATTCGTGCCCGCGCGACTCGGTAGGGTGTCCGCCATGCCGAGCTTCGACGTGGTGTCGCAGGTGGACATGCAGGAGGTGCGCAACGCGGTCGACCAGGCCAACCGCGAGGCGTCGACGCGTTTCGACTTCAAGGGTACCGACTCCCAGGTCGAGCTCGGTGCCGACGACATGACGCTGCGCTCCTCCACCGAGGACCGCCTCGCCGCGCTGCGTCAGGTGCTCGAAGAAAAGCTCGTCCGGCGGCAGGTCTCGCTGAAGGCGCTCGATCCGGGGAAGGTGGAGGAAGCCGCCAGGGGCGCCGCGAGGCAGCGCATCGCGATCCGAGCGGGCATCTCCCAAGAGAACGCGAAGAAGCTCAATAAATTCGTCCGGGATCTCGGTCTGAAGGGCGTGGGCTCCCAGACGCAGGGCGACCAGCTGCGAGTCACCGGAAAGAAGCGGGACGACCTCCAGGCGGTCATCACCGCGTGCAAGGCCGAGGACTTCGGCATCCCGCTGCAGTTCGAGAACTTCCGGGACTGATCACCGCGCTCGCCGCGCGCCCTTCAGCGAACCGCAGCTATGTCGCCGTCGGCACTCGCCACGACCTGTGCAGCGTGCGCGACCGCCTCTTCGGCTTGGAGGTGCTCGTCCATCTCCTCCATAAGGGAGGGCACCCGGAAGGTGCGGTTGAACACCAGCAGCTTCAGCACCCAGAAGATCCCGAACGAGAGCACGTTCGCCAGCATGACGAGGAGGGTCTGCTCGAAGTGGCCCAGGTCCCACTGCTGGGGCTGGCTCAGGTAGTGCGCCGTGGTCGCGCCGACCATCGAGAACGAGATGCTCGCCGCCGACATCACGCAGAAGGGCAGGACCTCCTTCAGGAAATGCGAGCGCCCCCCCTTGCCCCAGGCCCACGCCCGCGCCAGGTAGTACGAGGGGACCGCAGCCACCACGTTGGCGAAGATCGTGCTCGGCACCTCGGACCACAGCCGGAGCACGCCGAACACCAGCCCGAGGACGAACAGCGACACCGCCGTGGTGATCACCGACGAGAGCGTGTAACGGAAGATCTTCCGGCCCTCGCGCGTGTGCAGCCACGCCCAGAGCCTGCCGAGGAGCTCGGACATCGACTGGAACCTTACCCGTCTGCCCTCGGGGCGAGGCCTCGCTCCGGTCCCGGACCCGGACGCTCACTGGCTCCCCGGCTCGTGGCGGCGTTCGCCTCACGAGCAGGCATTCGTGCTCAAGGTGCCCAAGGTGCCGTTGCCCTGCCAACATGGCGACCGTGAGCGACGCGCTCGGTCTTCTCGTCCAGCTGCTCGACCTCGAACCCATCGAGGTCAACATCTTCCGTGGGATCCAGCCCGACGAGGAGCGCCAGCGCGTCTTCGGCGGCCAAGTGGCCGCGCAGGCGCTCATGGCGGCGGGAAGGACCGTCGAGCACGGGCGCGTGCACTCCCTCCACTCCTACTTCCTACGCCCGGGCGACCCCTCCGTGCCGATCCTTTACGAGGTCGACCGGATCCGAGACGGTCGATCGTTCACGACGCGCCGGGTGGTGGCGATCCAGCACGGCCAGGCCATCTTCAACATGGCGACCTCCTTCCACGACGACGAGCCGGGCTTCGAGCACCAGTTCCCGATGCCCGAGGTCCCCGACCCCGAGTCGCTTGCGACCATCGACGAGCGCCTCGAGCCCTGGCGCGAGGAGCTCGGGGAATGGCTGGACCGGCCCCGCCCCATCGACCAGCGCCACATCGGAGAGCTTCCCTGGCTGCGCCGCGAGCCGCTCGAGCCGCGCCAGCGGCTCTGGATCCGGGCGGACGGCGAGCTCCCCGACGACCCCCTGCTGCATGCGTGCGTAGCCGCCTACGCCTCGGATCTCTCGCTGTTCGACACGATCATCCACCCCCACGCCGTTCGTTGGGGGGACCCAAGCTTCATGGGCGCGAGCCTCGACCACTGCATGTGGTTCCACCGGCACTTCCGGGCTGACGAGTGGCTCCTCTTCGACACCGACTCCCCCGTGGCGGCGGGAGGGCGCGGGCTCGCCCGAGGGTTCTTCTTCGAGCGGTCCGGACACCTGGTCGTCTCGATGGCCCAAGAGGGGCTTACCCGGATGCGGGCCTGAGAGAGCGGCAGTCCCGAGAAATGGGCGAGCCCGTCGAGGCGTGAGCCTCGGAGCATCGGCTCAGCCCGGGCGGCTCGCCATCGGGACGTAATCCCGCGCATCCACGCCCGTGTAGAGCTGCCGGGGGCGGGCGATCTTCGAGTCCTGGTCGAGCATCTCCTGCCAGTGGGACAGCCAACCCGCTGTGCGCGGGATGGCGAAGAGGACCGGGAACATTTCGAGCGGGAAGCCCATGGCCTGGTAGATGAGGCCGGAGTAGAAGTCGACGTTGGTGTAGAGCCGCCGCGACGTGAAGTACTCGTCACTCAGCGCGATCTCTTCGAGCTTGAGCGCGATGTCGAGCAGCGGGTTCTTGCCGGTGATCTCGAAGACGTCGTCGGCCGTCTTCTTGATGATCTTGGCCCGGGGGTCGTAGCTCTTGTAGAC
>JBOGGB010000568.1:0-3701 GCA_050743605.1 Acidimicrobiales bacterium | reverse complement strand
TCGGGGTCTTCCAGGTGGAGAGCCGCGCGCAGATGGGGACGTTGCCGCGCACCCAGCCGCGTTGCTTCTACGACCTCGCGGTCGAGGTCGCGCTCGTTCGGCCCGGACCGATACAGGGGCACGCGGTGCACCCCTACATCCGCCGCCGGCGTGGCGAGGAGCCCGTCACCTACCTCCATCCGCTGCTCGAGCCAGCGCTGCGCCGCACCCTCGGCGTCCCGCTCTTCCAGGAGCAGCTCATGCAGATCGCGGTCGACGTCGCAGGGTTCACGCCGTCCGAGGCGGACGAGCTACGCCAGGCGATGAGCCATAAGCGCTCGAGCGAGAGAATGGAGGCGCTCCGCGACCGGCTCTTTGTGGGAATGGCCGCGCGCGGAGTGTCCTGCGACGTGGCGCAGAAGGTCTTCGAGAGCCTCTCGGCGTTCGCCAACTTCGGGTTCCCCGAGAGCCACTCCCTGTCCTTCGCCTCGCTCGTGTACGCCTCCGCGTGGCTGAAGCTGCGCTATCCGGCGGTCTTCACCGCCGGCCTCTTGAATGCCCAGCCCATGGGGTTCTGGTCGCCGCAGAGCCTTCTCGCCGACGCCAAGCGCCACGGGATCTCGGTGTTCCGACCCGACGTGAACGCGAGCCGCGCCGGCGCGGCGCCAGTCGGCGCGGCGGCGTTGCGCCTGGGACTTTCCTCCGTCCGCTTCGTCGGGAAGGAGACCGCCGCTCACCTGGCTGCCGGTCAGCCCTGGGGGAGCCAAGAGGACCTCGTGCGCCGCGGTGGGCTGAACCGGGCGCAGCTCGAGGCACTCGCGCTGGCAGGCGCGCTCGACGGGCTCGGCGCCGGACGACTCGGTGCCACGTCACCCGGCGTGCCGGAGCGTCGCGCGCTCGTCTGGGCGGCGGGGGCAGCGGCGCAGGCGACCCCCGGACGGCTCCCGGGGATCGTGACCGGTGCCGTCGCGCCTCCGCTCCCGCCGCGCTCGGCCGCAGAAGAGGTGCGCGACGACCTGTGGTCGATCGGGGTGACGCCGGAACGCACCGCCATCGAGCTCGCCCGCCCGGAGCTGACGCGCCGCGGCGTGGTGACGATCGCACAGGCCGTGGGCGCCTCTTACGCCTCACCCGCTTCGTCCACGTCGCCCACTGCCGTCAAGGTCGTCGTGGCCGGAGTGGTGACCCACCGTCAGCAGCCCGAGACCGCGCGTGGCGCGGTCTTCTTGAATCTCGAGGACGAGACGGGGATGTTGAACGTCGTGTGCTCGAGGGGAGCGTGGGTGCGTTGGCGCGTGGTCGCGAGGAGCTCGCCCGCATTGATCGTGAAAGGTCGCCTGGAACGCGCGCAGGGCGTGGTGAACGTGGTGGCCGAACGGTTCGAGCCGATACCGCTCGGGCCGGTGCCCGGGTCGCGCGACTTCCGCTGAAAAGTCCCCCGAGGAGACTTCAGAGGGTGCCGGTGACGCCGAGGGCCGTCAGCTGCGGGTGCGCGGGATGCCCGCCTTCTCGAGAACCTGCGCGCTCACCCCTACGGCACGCCAGGCCGAGTACGAGAGTCCCTTCCGGGCGCTGTAGTCCTTGGCGACCCTGGTGAAGCCCTTCTCGAGGGCGGCCACGTCCACGGACTGACCCGAATGCGCCAGCTCGGCCTCCAGGTCACGCTGCTCCTGCACCAGATGCAGACGGTTCAGCGGGCTCGCCGTGGTCAGCTCCTTCTCGATCGTGGCGAGCTTCTTGCGGATCGACTCGACCGTCCGCTTGCGTCCACGCCGAGGCTTGGTCGTCTCCAGCGCCTCGAGGTATGCCCGGACGATCCGACCTTCTTCACGGCCCTTAGCCAGTGCAGCCTTGTGCGAATCGGACATCGGACCTGGCCTGCGTGCCCTTCTCTTGTTGGCAGTCGGGGTCATCATATTCATGACTCTACACACACATGGAGCAGCTCGGCACCTGTTCGCATATCACTTCGACCGGCACGGCAGGCATGATCATTCGTGCTCCCTCCGCGGGCATCTCTGCTCTTTCGCCTCGATCGCCGGTGCTGGGGACCACCGGCCATCGTCGCCACCGATAGTCGCCACCAGCAGTCGCCACCAAGAGTCGTCCGGTTCGTCGGTCCGGTTCTTCCTCAATGCCACCTGACGCTTTCGCCCTATCACGGCGGACCCAGCTCCGGAGGGGTCGTTCGGTGCGCATCGCTAAGCGATGCCCACGGAGCGCCTCGGCGCTCCTTCCCGATCACGGAAGTGTCGCTGCCCAGGATCCGGCCGGCGCGGGGGTGTCCACAGCGACGAATTCGATCTGTCACTTCTCGCGATTTGCGCACCGTCCCAGGTGCGAGCGCGCGGCCCGCCAGCGCGGCTGCCTCGGCGGCGCTGGGTCGGTGTCGCCCGGTGGGTGGCATGTCGGCACCCGGTGGCGGGTAGGTGAGGAGATGTCCGGCTCGACCGGGCGTCAGTCACAATGCGTCGAGGGCCCCCGCATCTCCGGGGGCCTCGTCGCGTGGCGACTCAGCGCCCAGGTCCTGCGTCGTGCCGGCGGCTCTCGGCGCGGCGAGCCAGCCCCCCTGGCTCGGAGCAATGGACGCTGCAGCAGGCGATCTGCCGGGCTGGCGCCTGCCTCGGTGCGCGGACGTGCATTGCCTGCGCGGTGCGACAATGATGTGCCTCGTGCCAGACGACCTCGTCACCTCCCTCGGCGCTGTCGACGAGCGCCTCGTCGGATATCTCGACGACGAGAAGAACGTGTCCTCCGAAGTGCTGCGGCGGTTGCAGCGTTTCGCCGTGGCCTTGTCTGAGGGATCCATGACTCTCCAGCTTGCCCTCGAAGACTGGCCCGACTTCTATCCCCTCGCGGCGGCGTTCGTCGTGACGGTGGGCAGCGAGGAGCTCCGCGAGCTCTACGACCAATCGACCGTCTTCAGCGCAGTCGTGGGGCGAGACGTGCAGTTCACCGACGCCGACCGCGTGTTTCTGGTCGCGTTGTCCGACGAGCTCGAACGTCACGCGGACGATCGTCCTAAGTGACGAGGGCCGCCCGGCCGCGCCATGGCGGTGCGGGCGGAGGGGCCGGCATCTGCTCGCGTTCGTGACCGTGGCCTTGCGCGCAGGGATCCCGGTGACGCTCGCCGCGCTCACGCTCACGCTCACGCTCACGCTCGTGCTCGTGCTCGGCGTCACGGCTGCCGGCCGGATCGGCGACCCGCTCCTGGGTGGCAGACGCCCGGCGACGCTCGCTGTGGAGAATCGGGCATCGATGCCGCCGTCGGGATGGTAAGGCGAGCTGAGCTACGTGTCCGGCAGCGAGCTTGTCATCCTCGATCGCTCCGGCGTGCGCCAGACGGTGACGCTTCCCGGTGGGGGAGTCCCCTCGCGACCTTCTTGGTCACCGGACGGACGTTGGCTTGCGTTCTTCCGACTGCCGGCTCGGTCCTCCCAATACGGGTCGTCGGGCGCGCTGTGGGTCGTGCGGGCCGACGGCACCGGTGCCCGTCGGATCGGGAACGCGACGCAGTTCGCCTGGGACCCGCGCCAGGACACGCTCGCGTACCTCCACGACGGAAAGGTGGCCTCGAGCTCCGTGGGCAGTGCCCGAGCGAGCGTCGCTCCCCTCCGGGGCTACGGCCTCGCAGGGGATCTCTCGTGGTCCGCGTCGGGTCGCGACCTCGCCGTGAGCACCGTCGCCCACCGCGCCAAGGGTGGCGGCATCGCTCGGGTCGT
>JBOGGB010000567.1:0-3665 GCA_050743605.1 Acidimicrobiales bacterium | reverse complement strand
GCGAGAGGACCCCGGAGACGGCGGAGCACTCGCCCGGGTTGCGCGCCAACTCGGCGTCGGGGCCGAGTCGCTGCGTCTGTGGGTGAAGCAGACCGACATCGACGCGGGGAAGCACCCCGGGCTATCTGCCGAAGAGCGTGAGGAGCTGAAGGGGCTGCGCAAGGAAGTGAAGGAGCTTCGCCGGGCCAACGACATCCTCCAGGCCGCAGCGAGTTTTATGCCGACCGCGCGCTTATGCCGACCGTCGTCGTCGGCGACGGCATCGACCCTGCTCGGAGCCGGTGGCCCGTGGTGGGCGGGTCGGCATAAACGCGCCCAGCTGGAGGATGCTCCGCCTCTCGATCCGAGAGGGAGGAGACATCCATGTCCACAGAGAAGCAGTCGCCGCGGGGCCAGCTCGTCGAGCACGCAGCGGGCTATCGCGCCTACCTGCTCGAGCTCGGCTACTCGCTATCCGCTGCGAACAAGCACCGCCACCTGGTCACCCACCTGAGCCGGTGGCTCGAACGAGAGAACATCGCCCTTCACGAGCTGACGGCTCCGGCAACTCAGAGCTTCTTCGGTGCTCGACGGACTCGTGGCACGCCGAACCTGCGCACGCCACGTTCGCTCGTCCCGTTGCTCGACTACCTGGGTAGTCGCGGCGTCGTCGGCGTGCGCGCCGTTGTGCCACCGAGCGATCCGGTGTCCGCTTTCTGCGAGCGCTATCGCCGCCATCTCGTCGTCGAACGCGGCGTCGCCCATGGGACCGCCCACTTCTACGTGTACGTTGCCGGCCTTCTTGCCGGCGAACACCGAGACGGCGAGGTGCTGGACTGGTTGTCGCTTCGCGCCGATCACGTCACCGACTTCGTTGCCAGGACGTGCACCGGGCGCGGCCTGTCCTCGGCTCGCCAGGTTCTGTCAGCGCTGCGCAGCACCTTGCGGTTTCTGGCGATGGAGGGCCTCACCGAGTTCTCCCTCGACGACGCGGTCCTTCCGGTCGCCGGCCGAAGCTCGGCTCTTCCCCGGGGGATCGGCTCTTCCGACGTCGAGGCGCTGGTCGCAGCCTGCGACGGTGAGAGCGTCATCGAGCGCAGGGACCGCGCCATCGTCTTGCTGCTCTGCCGCCTCGGGCTGCGCGGCGGGGAGGTGATCGGACTTCGTCTCGATGATGTCGACTGGCGTTCAGGAGAGATCGTCGTCGTGGGCAAGGGGGGCCGGCGAGATCGGCTCCCCCTCCCAGAAGAGGTAGGCACAGCCCTCGCCGCCTATCTGGAGGTCCGACCAGCGGTCTCGGACCGGGCCGTCTTCCTCCGCCAAGCCGCCCCCATCAGGGCGCTCGGGGAGACCGGGTCGATCCGCGCCGTGCTCCAGCGGGCGTGTGTTCGGGCGGGGATCGCCTACGCGAACCCGCACCGCCTCCGCCACACGGTGGCCACGTCGATGCTGCGCTCGGGAGTGTCGCTGCGCGACATCGGCCAAGTGCTCGGTCACCAGGCGACCGCCGTCACCGCCACCTACGCCAGGGTCGACGTCGTCGCCCTCCGCCAGCTGTCGCGCCCGTGGCCCGAGGTCCGGCCATGAGCGGGCTTCGGGCAGGCCTCTGCGACTACCTGGCGTTGCGCCGATCACTCGGCTACAAGCTCGTGCGCACCGGTGCCGTGCTCGAGGACTTTGTTGCCTTTGCCGAAAAAGCAGGAGCGACCCACGTGTCGACCGAGCTCGCACTTTCCTGGTCGGTTCGAACCCCGAACCCCGACTCGCGCTGGCGAGCGAACCGCCTTGCGATGGTGCGAGGGCTCGCCCGCTACCTGCACGCGATCGACCCTGAGCACGAGGTCCCCCCTGCGGGGATCATCCCAGGACGGCGCGGTCGGCCAGCGCCGTTCTTGTACTCGAGCGACCAGGTCGTGGCGCTCATGGAAGCGTCGCGCGGGCTCCGCTCACCGATCCTGGGTGCCACCGTGGAGGCTGTGGTCGGCCTGCTCGTGTCCACCGGTCTTCGGGTCTCCGAGGCGATCGGGCTCGACGACGCCGACCTCGACGTGGAGGACCAGGTGGTCCTTGTGCGCGAGTCCAAGGGCGGGCGGACGAGGTTGGTGCCGGTGGACGAGAGCGTCATGGCTGCGCTCATGGGTTACGTGGCCCTACGCGACAGGGTCTTCCCTCGACGTCGGGACCCGAGCCTGTTCGTCTCGACGGTGGGCAAGCGGCTGCGCAGCGGCAACCTGGGTGCCGCTTTCCGCGAGGTTCGGGCCACGGTCGAGATCGGGACGACCCCCGCAGGCCGGGCGGCCCGGCTGAGCGACTTCCGCCACAGCTTCGCCGTGCAGACCCTCGTCGAGTGGCACCGAGACGGCCGCGACGTGAACGCCCTGCTCCCGGTGCTCTCCACGTACCTCGGTCACGTGAGCCCGGCGTCGACGTACTGGTACTTGACGGCGTCCCCGGAGCTGCTCGCGGCTGCTGCGGGGCGTCTCGGAGACGGGGAGGAGCCTCGATGACGCTGCTCGCCCCCACCCTCCAGGCGTTCTTCGTCGAGCGACTTGGTGTCCAGCGCAACGCCAGCCCCCACACCGTCGCTTCCTATCGCGACACCCTCCGGCTCCTGTTGCGCTTCGTGCAGGAGCAGAGGGGCATCGCGCCCGCGAAGCTCTCGATCGAGGATCTCGATGCCCTGCTCGTCGGGGCCTTCCTCGACGACCTCGAGCATCGGCGAGGGGTGGGCGTCAAGACCCGCAACAGCCGGCTCGCCGCTATCCACTCCCTGTTCGGCTTCGCGGCCCTCAGACATCCCGAGCACGCCGATCTCATTCATCGGGTGCTTGCGATCCCACCGAAGCGGGCTCCGCGCCCGCTCATCTCCTACCTGACGACGAAAGAGACGACGGCGCTGCTCTCGGCACCGGATCTGACGAGCCGGATCGGCCGGCGGGACCGGGCGCTGCTGTTGGTCGCGGTGCGAACGGGACTGCGCGTGTCTGAGCTGGCCGGGCTGCGCCGCGGCGACGTGGTGATCGAGCCCCATGCCGCCGTGAGCTGCCTCGGCAAGGGCCGCAAGCACCGGACGACGCCAATCGACGCGACCACGGTCAAGGCCCTTCGTGCCTGGATGGCGGAGTCGGCCGGGGAGCCCTCCGACCCGCTCTTCGCTGGGCCACAGAGACAACCCCTCAGCCGTGATGCGATCAGCAAGATCGTTGCCCGCCACGCCGCGGAAGCGGTGAAGTCCTGTCCGTCCTTGGCGGCCAAACGCGTCACCCCGCATGTGCTTCGACACACGTGCGCGATGCAGCTCCTTGACGCCGGTGTGGACGTCGCGGTCATCGCCTTGTGGCTCGGGCACGAGTCCATAAGGACGACCGACATCTACCAGCACGCCGACATCGGACTGAAGGAGCGCGCCCTGTCGAAGGCAGCAGGACCCGGCATCGCCTGGAAGCGCTATCGGCCACCCGACGCGCTCTTGGCCTTCTTGGAGGCCCTGTGATTATGCCGACCCCCTCACCACGGGCCACCGGCTCCGAGCAGGGTCGATGCCGTCGCCGACGACGAAGGTCGGCATAAGCGCGCGGTCGGCATAAAACTCGCTGCGGCCTGGAGGATGTCGTTGGCCCGGCGAAGCTCCTTCACTTCCTTGCGCAGCCCCTTCAGCTCCTCACGCTCTTCGGTAGATAGCCCGG
>JBOGGB010000566.1:0-4744 GCA_050743605.1 Acidimicrobiales bacterium | reverse complement strand
CAGCCCCGCGCCCGCGCCGTAGACCCGTCCGCCCCCCACCTCGCGCACGAGATGCTCGGGAACCTCGGCGAGAAAGCGGCTCGGCATGCCCGGGAGAGTGCGTCCCCACAGGGTCCGGCTCCAGGCGTGGGTGAGGCAGAGGAATCGGCGGGCGCGCGTGATCCCCACGTAGCAGAGCCTGCGCTCCTCCTCGAGCTCGAGCGGCTCGCCGAGCGTGCGCGAATGGGGGAAGACGCCCTCCTCCATGCCCACGAGGAACACCGCGGTGAACTCGAGGCCCTTGGAGGTGTGCAGGGTCATGAGCGATACGCGTGACCCGTCGCCCCCCACCTCGTCGGAGTCCGACACGAGCGCCACCGTCTCCAGCAGCTCGGACAGCCGCTCGTACTCGCTGGCGACGCCGGCGAGCTCGGAGATGTTCTCGATGCGACCTTCCGCCTCGAGGGAGCGCTGCGCAGCCAGCTCGTCCAAGTACCCGGACCGCTTCGCGATCAGCTCGACGAGCTCGCCAGGCGGAACCTCCGCAGCCGCCGCCCTGAGCTCGCCCAGGAGCGCGGACAGCTCCTGGGCGCCCTTGAGCGCCTTGCCGGTCAGCCCTGCTGCCTCGGCCTGCGCGAGCGCGCGGCCGATCGGCACGCCGCCTGCCGCTGCGGAGGCGCCGAGGCGGGTCACGGACGTCTGGCCGATGCCCCGCTTCGGGACGTTCACGATCCGACGGAAGGAGATCTCGTCGTCGGGGTTCGCGATCACCCGCAGGTAGGCGAGGACGTCGCGCACTTCGCGGCGGTCGTAGAAGCGGGTCCCGCCGACGACCTTGTAGGGGATCCCCTGGCGGACCAGCTCCTCTTCGACGGCGCGGCTCTGCGCGTTGGTCCGGTAGAAGACGGCGGCTTCCCCGTAGGAGAGATCCTCTGCGGTGTGAAGCCTCAGCAGCTCGCTGGCGACGAAGCCCGCCTCGTCACGCTCGTCCTCGGCCCGGTACAGGCAGATCCGCTGCCCGCCCTCCCCTTCGGTGAAGAGCTCCTTGTCGTGCCGGGCCGTGTTGTGGGCGATCACCGCGTTGGCCGCGTCGAGGATCGTCTGCGTGGACCGGTAGTTCTGCTCGAGGAGCACCGTCGTGGCGTTGTCGAACGATGCTTCGAATTCCAAGATGTTGGCCATCTGCGCGCCGCGCCACCGGTAGATGGACTGGTCCGAGTCTCCGACCACGGTCACGTTCCCGTGCTCTCTTCCCAGGAGCAGCACGAGCTCGTGCTGCACGTGGTTCGTGTCCTGGTACTCGTCGACGAGGATGTGGCGGAACCGCTTCTGGTACGCCTGCAGCACGTCATCGCACGACCGGAGCAGCACGACCGCCTGGAAGAGCAGGTCGTCGAAGTCCATCGCGTTGGCGGCCTGGAGACGCCGCTGGTACTCGGCATAGATCTCCGCGACGCGGCGACCGAAGGGGTCGGAGCCCCAGGAGGCTTCCTCCGCGTAGCGCGCGGGGCCGACGAGCTCTGCCTTCGACCGGGATATCATCGCAGACACCGCGCGCGGCGGCAGGCGCTTCGTGTCGACGTCGAGCTCGTCCTCGACGATCTCGACGAGGCGGCGCGAGTCGGACTCGTCGTACACGCTGAACGCGCCGTCGTAGCCGATACGAGTGGCGTAGACGCGCAGCATGCGCAGGCATGCCGAATGGAACGTCGAGACCCACATCCTGCCGGCACGCTCCCCGACGAGGTCTGCGACTCGCCGCCGCATCTTGTCGGCCGCCTTGTTCGTGAACGTGATCGCGAGGATCTCCCACGGCGCGGCGTCGCCGGTCGCGAGCAGGTGCGCGATACGCCGGGTGATGACCCGCGTCTTGCCCGATCCCGCCCCCGCCACCACGAGCAGTGGGCCGCCGCGGTGCTCCACCGCGGCGCGCTGCGCCGGGGTCAGGTCGCTCGTGAGGTCGTCGATCGCGCTCAGTGGCCCATGCCCACGCCCTGGGACCGCTGGAGCTGCTTGCCCTCGGTCTGCAGCGCGGGAGCGACCATGACCTCGGCCTTCTGGAACTCCTTCACCGTCTCGTATCCACAGGTCGCCATGGCCGCGCGCAAGGCGCCGAAGAGGTTCATCCGCCCGTCGTTCCCATGTGCGGGACCGAGCAGGATCTCCTCGAGCGTCCCGCGGACCCCGGTGCGCACCCGGGTGCCGCGCGGGAGGGTGGGGTGGAAGGTGGCCATGCCCCAATGGAAGCCACGGGCGGGAGCCTCCACCGCGGACGAGAGCGGGGAGCCCAGCATGACCGCGTCCGCGCCGCACGCGATGGCCTTGGCGACGTCGCCGCCCCTCGACATGCCTCCGTCTGCGACCACGTGCACGTAGACGCCCGTCTCGTCCAGGTGGCGCATGCGCGCGCCGGCCACATCGGCGATCGCGGTCGCCTGCGGCACTCCGAGGCCGAGGACGGCGCGGGTCGTGCACGCGTTGCCCGGTCCGACACCGACGAGAACCCCCACCGCCCCGGTGCGCATCAGGTGCAGCCCCGCCTGGTACGACGCGCACCCTCCGACGACGACGGGCAGATCGAACTCCCGGATGAAGCGCTTGAGGTTGAGTGGCTCTGCGGTCTTCGACACGTGCTCGGCCGACACGACGGTTCCCTGTACGACGAGCAGGTCCAGCTCGGCCGCGAGGCACGCGGGAGCGAGCTCCTCGGTCCGCTGCGGGGTCACCGACGCCGCGGTCACGAACCCGGACTGCTTGATCTCCCGGATCCGCTCGGTGACCAGCTCGAGCTTCACGGGCTCCTGGTACATCTGCTGCATGCGCGGAGTGGCCTTGTCGTCATCGAGCTCGCGGATCTCTTCGAACAACGACACCGGGTCTTCGTAGCGGGTCCACAGACCCTCGAGGTTCAGGACGCCGAGGCCCCCCAGTCGACCGAGCTCGATCGCGGTGCGCGGGCTCGTGACACCGTCCATCGCGGCGCCGAGCAGCGGCAGCCCGAACCGGTAGGCGTCGATCTCCCAGGTGACGTCTACGTCCTCGGGATCACGGGTCCGTCGGCTGGGCACGATCGCGATGTCGTCGAACCCGTACGCCCTTCGGCCGGACTTGAAGATCCCGATCTCGATGTCTGCCACGACGTTCCTCCAGCGGTCCGCGCCGACGCCCCAGTACCCTCCGTCCCGATGCCGACCCACCCAGTGACGTCCCACTGTACCGGTCGCCCTCGGAGCTCCGGTGACCGCTCGAGCTCAGATCAGCGGTCCGGTCGGTAGTCGACCAGGACCGTCGTAAGCAGGTCGAGGAGCATCCGTGCGGTCGCGCCCCAGACGGTCTCGCCCTCGACCGCGAAGAAGTACATCGCGAACCGGGGAAGGTCGGGCTCGCTCCACCACTCCTCGGTGAAGCCGGCGGCGAGGTCGGCGAGCGAGGCGTCGAAGGCCCTGTCCACCTCGGTCGGGTTCGGCAGGAGGACCGGGCGCCCGGGCAGCGTCGCCACCACGGGCGTGATCGGGGCGCCGGTGACGAAGGCGAATGCCCGGGCGAGGTAGCCGACGGGCGCGACCGACGCAGGGTCCAGCCCGACCTCCTCGTGCGCCTCACGGATTGCAGCCCCGAGGGCATCCTCGCCCGGATCGATGCGGCCTCCGGGGAAGCTGACCTGGCCCCGATGGGTCCGGAGCTGCGTCGAGCGGCGGGTCAGCAGGACCCGCGCCTCTCCTGTCTCCTCGAACAGCGCGACGAGCACCGCCGAGGGGGCGACGGCGACGCCGGGGACCGCCACCGGGGAGGTCCCTACCGGGGACGGGGGCGGGGGCGGCCCGTCGGCCAGGCTGCGTCCCGCGCTCCCCCACGCGTCGAGCACCTGGGCGAGCGTGATCCCCCGTCGCGGCGTCCACGGCGGCGGCCCACCCGGCTCTGCCGTGGCGGGGCGCGGGATCACGCCGGGATCACGTCGGGATCACGTCGGGGCTCGCGGCGGTCGGGCAGATGCCTACATCATCCCGCCCATGCCGCCCATCCCGCCCATGCCGCCCATCCCGCCCATCCCGCCGCCGGGGCCTCCCGCACCGGCCTGCGGCTTCTCGGGCTTGTCTGCGACGAGGACCTCGGTGGTGAGCAGCAGCGCGGCGATGGACGCGGCGTTCTGCAGCGCGGAACGGGTCACCTTCGCGGGGTCGATGATCCCGGCCTTGACCAGGTCGACGATCTGGCCCGTGGAGGCGTCGAGCCCCTCGGTGGCGGCCGCGGACTCCACCTGGCGTACGAAGATCGCTCCCTCGAGGCCTGCGTTGAGCGCGATCCAGCGGAGCGGCTCGGAGAGCGCCTTCGCCACGATGCGCGCACCGGTCGCCTCGTCGCCGTCGAGCTCGGCCGCCGCCTTCTCGACCGCCACGCGGCTGCGCACGAGCGCGGTCCCACCACCGGCGACGATGCCCTCCTCGATGGCCGCTCGCGTGGCGGAGAGGGCGTCCTCGATGCGGTGCTTCTTCTCCTTCAGCTCGACCTCGGTCGCGGCGCCGACCTTCACGACGGCCACGCCGCCCGCCAGCTTCGCGAGCCGCTCCTGGAGCTTCTCACGGTCCCAGTCGGAGTCGGTCTCTTCGATCTCTCGCTTGATCTGGGCGATGCGACCCTTGACGTCGGCCTCCGCGGCGGCACCCTCGACGATCGTGGTGTCGTCCTTCGTGACGATCACCCGGCGCGCCCGGCCGAGCAGGTCGAGCGTCGCGTTCTCCAGCTTGAGGCCGATCTCCTCCGAGAT
>JBOGGB010000565.1:0-3096 GCA_050743605.1 Acidimicrobiales bacterium | reverse complement strand
GGGTGGGGCCCCCCGCCCGGCCGGAGGGCCCAGGTGCAGGTCAGCTCCTCTTCGGCTCTCGTGAGCGCGACGTAGAGGAGCCTGCGCTCCTCCGCCTTCGCCGCGCTCGAGCGTGCAGTGACGAGGGGGACGAGGCCGTCGGAGACGCCGACGACGAACACGGTCCGCCACTGCAGCCCCTTCGCCCGATGAAGGGTGCTGAGGACGACCGAGTCGTCCCCGTCGGTGACCGAGGCCATGCCGTCTCCGGGGTCCTGCTTGCTTCCGGTGCCGGTCCCAGCCTTGGCCCCGGCCGCAGCCTCGCCATCGGTCCCAGCCTTGGCCCCGGCCGCAGCCTCGCTATCGGTCCCAGCCTCGCCCTCGACGCCTGGCCGGCCCTCGAGGGCGGCACGAACGTCGCTTGCCGGCCCGAGCTCGGCCCCAGAGAGCCGGAACGGCACGTGCTCGGCCTCCAGCGCCCGGGCGATCCGGTCGAGCTGGGCGTTCGTCCGGGCGAGGACCGCGATCGACGACCACCGACGGCCGGGGCGATGAGCCAGCCAGATATGGCGCGCCACCCAGCGCGCTTCCACCTCGTCGTCTTCCAGGCAGAGGACCGTCGGCAAGGGGCCGCCCCTCGCGCTCGGCGGGGCCGCGTCCGCTCCGAGAGCGGCAACAGCGATCCGCACTACCGGAGCAGCGCAGCGATGGTTGGTCTCCAGTCGCACGACCCGGGTTCCCGCGTACTCCTCGGTCACCCGTTGAAGGAGCTTCGGGTCGGCACCGTTCCAGCCGTAGACGGACTGGTTCGGGTCGCCGACGACGAAGAGGTCGGGAGCCTCGCCCACGAGGAGGCGCAGCAGGCGGTACTGCGCCTCGTTCAGGTCCTGCATCTCGTCGACGAAGAGGTGACGGTGCCACCAGCGGATCGCGGCAGCGAACGCGGCGTCCTGTTCGAGCAGATCCCCGCAGTGCCAGAGCAGATCGTCGAGGTCGAGCGAGCCGCGGAGCTTCCGTTCCGTCTCGTATCGGTCGTAAAGCTCTGCCACCTGCGCCCAAGGCATCCGAGGGTGCCTCCCCGCACGCCGAGCGGCGGCCTCGAAGTCACGCGGGGTCACGAGCTGCGCCTTGGCCCAACCGATCTCTGCGTCGAGGCGGGCCACCGCGCTGCGCTCCGGCACGCGGTAGCTCGCAGCGGTTCGAGCTCCTGGCTGCGAGCGCGCGCGCGGCACCCCTCGATCGCCACCGAGGAGTTCGGCGATCAGGGGCCGTCGGTCCGCGGTGATCGTGGGGGCTGCCTGGTGGTGGTCGCGCCGGTACTGCGCGATCAGTCGGAGCGCAGTGCGGTGGAACGTGCCCGCGTGGACCTCTCGGCCGACACCGAGCGCCCAGAGGCGATCCCGAAGCTCGTCGGCGGCCCGGCGGCTGAAGGTGCACACCAGCGCATGCGTCGGGTGCGCGCTGTGGTCTCGCACCCGTCGGGCGACTCGCAGGGTGAGGACTCTCGTCTTCCCAGTGCCCGCGCCGGCGAGGACGCATACCACGGGGTCGTCCGCCAGCACGGCCTCGCGCTGGGCTGGCTCGAGCCCCGCGAGGAGCTCGTCGCCACCGGGGCGTGGCGCGTTGTCGTTCGTGGCACGCACTCGCGCCCACGCTACGTCGGGTTGCGACTCGGTAGGGTTGCCCGCCGGCGGGTGTGCGGCGCCGGAGCGTGCTCGGGCCACGAGGGTTCGGCGCACCGCCGTGACCAGGTGGATCGTGTGCAGGACCACGCCGAGACGGGAGGATGCTCCAGTACATGGGCACAGACAGGCGCCAGTGCGAGATGGTCGGGGGAGCGCGCTGAGATGCTGCGGACCTTCGCCGCCGGGAGGCTCTTTGGCAGCCGGTCCGGCGAGGGCGAGCCGACCGTCCTCGCCCTGCACGGTTGGGCGCGCACCCATCGGGACTTCGACGCGGTGCTCCGCCCCCTGGGCGCTCCGGAGCTCGCGGCGATCGCGGTCGACCTTCCCGGCTTCGGGATGACCTCGCCCCCCGTCGAGCCGTGGGGCTCCGCAGACTACGCGCATTGCGTCTCCGCGGTGCTCGGGGAGATGGCAGGCCCGGCGGTCGTGGTCGCCCATTCCTTCGGTGGGCGTGTCGCGCTCCACCTCGCCGCGTCCCGTCCCGACGCGGTGCGCGCGCTGGTGCTCACGGGCGTGCCGCTTCTGCGTGCCACGCCCCCACGCCGCCCGCGGCTCGCCTACCGCGCGGTGCGCTCCCGTCATCGGGCGGGGCTCGTCGGCGAGGAGCGCATGGAGCGCGCCCGGCGGCGCTACGGATCGGCGGACTACGCCGCCGCGACCGGGGTGATGCGCCAGGTCCATGGCCGGGTGGTCGTGGAGAGCTACGAGGCGCAGCTGGACGCGCTCGACTGCCCCGTGACGCTCGTCTGGGGAGACGACGACGCGACAGCGCCGCTTTCGATCGCACGGGCCGCCTTGGAGCGACTGGGCCGCCCTCCGAACGGGATCGCGGCAGACCTCGTCGTCGTGACCGGCGTCGGCCATCTACTCCCCCTGGCCGCCCCCGGAGCGCTGCGTGCGGCCGTGGAGCGACACCTCGGATGATGCTGGCGGCCTTGAGCGATACCAGCGGGTCCTCGTGGGCGGCGTTCGCCGTGTGCGGCGCCGGCCTCGCTCCCGCGGGAGCACGATGGCTGCGAGTCGCGCAGCGTGAGCACTACATCCCCGACTCGGCCAGCCGCTTCGCGATCCGATGGTGGGCCAGCGAGCCGCTCAACGTCACGCTCGGCGTGGTCGCTCTCGCCGGCGTCGTCTTGAGCGGCCTCTGGCCGCTCGTCGCCCTCGCGACGGCCGGCGTGGGGTTCGTGGGGCCCGTGCACCTGTGGGTCCGCGGGCGCACCTCACCTCTCGTCCTCACGCGACGTCTGAAGTTGCTCGCTGCGATCTGGTTGCTCTTCGAAGCAGCGGTGCTTGGTATCGGTGCCGGCGTCGGCGCACCCGCACCCTTCGGCGCCGCGGCGCTCCTCGCCGCTCCCGCCCTCCTCGACGTAGCCCTCTTCGTGACCGCACCAATCGAGGGCCGGCTGTCGGAGCGGTTCGTGACCATGGCGGC
>JBOGGB010000564.1:0-2401 GCA_050743605.1 Acidimicrobiales bacterium | reverse complement strand
CTTCTCGTGCCCGCCCCACCCCCACGCGTAGGACCTTCATCCGCACCGACCCGCACTCCCCGCACACCACGGGGCGTTCCATCCCGCACGCCTTGCAGCGCAGGACGTCCCCGGTCGACTCCACGGGCCGTCCGCACACGGCGCAGCGCGCGAGCGCGCCGCACGCCGCACAGGCGAGGAGCCTCGCCCGTCCCGTGCGGTTGAGCACGCACACCACGCGTCCCCCGGCGCCGAGCGCTCTTCTGGCCAGGTTCACCAGCTCCTCGGAGAACAGCCCCGTTCGGGGATCCGCACCACGGCGGTCGACGACGATGACCGACGGCCATCCCGCCCGCTCGGCGGAGCGTTCGGGGGTCTCCACCGGGCCGTAGCGGACCCGCTGGACCGCCGTCGGGCAGGGCGAGACGAGCACGCACGGCGCGCCGTCGCGCAGGGCACGCTCGGCCACCACGTCCGCTGCGTCGAACCGGTCATGGTAATCGTGGGCGTCGAGCACCACCGCGGCGGAGAGCGCCGGAACGGGCGCCCACGCCGCCGCCCTGGACCCCACGACGACCGGCCATCCCGCCGCTGCCTCGGCCCAACTCGACGCGACGTCGATGCCCCGGGCACGGAGCCGCGCCGCGAGCCGGTCGGCCCACCCCTTGCTGGGCGCGAGGACGAGCACCGTGCGAGGCGGCGACCCGGAGGGCCGAGACGGCGCGTGCGGCATCGGCGCGGCGGCGATCACGTCCAGGACGACCGGCAGGAGGTCCGTGCCTGGCGGGATCCGCCGAAGCGTGACGCCCGCCCGGAGCGGGCGCACGGTGGACGGGGTCTCCATCTGTGGCCGGTCCGTGCTCGGCAGCCGCGGCAGCGCCCCGACGTTCCGCTCGGGCGACGCGCTCCGCAGCAGCGTCGCGACCGGCATCGCCCAGCGCCACGCGCCCCACTCCGCGAGCTCGAGCACCGGCGCCGGCGGGCCCCACCCGGACACCCCGGTTACCTCGCGCACCTCGACCCCGGGCGGCGGGGTGACCCCGATCTCGACCACCCACGCGCCCACCCGACGGCCGTGGAAGGGGACGCGCACCCGCGTGCCAGGCCTGATGTCGCCCGCGAAGCGCGCGGGCACCGAGTAGTCGAACCGGCGCCGGCTCACCGCCGGCACGTCCGGCACGACGCGGACGATCAGAGGCCGAGCGCGCGGCGAAGGTCGTCCACCTTGGGGGTCTGCTCCCAGGTGAACTCCTTGTCGCTGCGACCGAAGTGCCCGTAGGCAGCCGTGCGACGGTAGATCGGGCGCCGGAGGTCCAGGTCCGAGATGATGGCCGCGGGCCGCAGGTCGAACAGCTCTTGCAAGACCGCCGCGATGCGCTCGGGGTCCACCGTCTCGGTGCCGAAGGTCTCGAGCGAGAGCGACACCGGACGCGCGACGCCGATCGCGTAGGCGACCTGCAACTCGCAGCGACGAGCGGCACCGGAGGCGACCACGTGCTTGGCGACCCAGCGCGCGGCATAGGCCGCGGAGCGGTCGACCTTCGAAGGGTCCTTCCCCGAGAACGCGCCGCCGCCGTGGCGCGCCATGCCGCCGTAGGTGTCGACGATGATCTTGCGACCGGTCAGCCCGGTGTCCGCGTGCGGGCCCCCGAGCTCGAACAGCCCCGTCGGGTTCGCGAGCAGCCTCATGTGCTCGGTGTCGAGGTCCTTCGGGAGCAGCGGGTGCACGACGTGCTCGGCGAGGTCCGGGAGGAGGAGCGTGTCGATGTCGACACCGGGCTGGTGTTGCGTCGAGATCAGCACGGTCTCGATGGCCACCGGCCGGCCGCCGTCGTAGGTGACGCTCACCTGGGTCTTGCCGTCGGGCCGCAGGTACGGCAGCACTCCGACGCGCCGCACCTGGGACAGGCGCTGCGCGAAACGGTGAGCGAGCCAGATCGGCATCGGCATGAGGTCCGGCGTCTCGTCGCACGCGTAGCCGAACATCATCCCCTGGTCCCCTGCGCCCTGGGAGTTCAGCTGGTCCTCGCCGCCGGAGCCGCTGCGCAGCTCGAGCGCCGTGTCCACGCCACGGGCGATGTCGGGTGACTGGCCGTCGAGCGCCACCATCACGCCGCACGTGTGGCCGTTGAACCCGTACGCGTCGTCGTCGTACCCGATGTCGGTGATCACCTGCCGGACGATCGTCGGGATGTCGACGTAGCTCTCGGTCGTCACCTCGCCGGCGACGACGACGAGCCCCGTCGTGAGCAGCGTCTCGCACGCCACCCGGCTCCTCGGGTCCTTCTCCAAGAGCGCGTCGAGCACCGCGTCCGAGAGCTGGTCCGCGATCTTGTCCGGGTGGCCCTCGGTGACGGACTCCGAGGTGAATGTGTAGCGGTTGCTCACGGGGCGGCCTCCTCGTGCCGGGAGTCTGGTACCC
>JBOGGB010000563.1:0-7363 GCA_050743605.1 Acidimicrobiales bacterium | reverse complement strand
GACGGCCCAGGGGCTCTCGAATTCCTCGAAGACCACGTCGATGAGGCCCGCGGGCGGGGGCGCGGAGCTGCGGCGGCGGTAGCCGCGGCGGACTATGCGCTCCTGCACCAGGTCCCGGGTGGTCGGGGCTACGTCCGCGCGCCCGTTGAGCACCTTGGACACGGTCGCCGTCGACACGCCGCATTCGCGCGCGATCTCGGCGATCGTCACACGACCCTTCATTGTCTCGAAAGTTTCGATCCTCATTCGCACCTCGTTCGCACACCCCTCCGAACCGTATGCCCCTAGATGTGGACGTTCGAGGGCTAAATCTAGAGGAGAATTGCTGGTCGCCCGTTGACTCCGGCGTGACACGTTCCTACGATTCAGAGCGTAAGTTCGCGCGGAGTGCCGAAACTTTCGAGGGCGTGGCCCGAGCTCTCCGGGCGCAATGAGGAAAGGGGGCTCACGTGTTTGCTTTTCACCGACGCGCCCGAGGCCTGCGGCGCCGTCCGGGGCGCGCGTTCGCCGCGGGTCTCGCGGTGGCGACGTGTGCCGGACTGGTCACCGCCGGAGGGGTCGCCGGAGCCGCGAAGGCTCGGGACGCCACGCCGACGGCGTCGATCTCGGTCTGGTTCGTGTCGAACCCGGGGCCGATCAACGACTACATGACGTCGCTCGCCAAGAAGTTCGACGCGGGCCATCACGGCGACCACGTCACCGTGAGCTTCGTCGCCAACACGCCCTTCAAGCAGAGGCTGCTCGTGGCCATGAGCGCCCATAAGCCGCCCACGCTGTGGTACAGCTGGGGTGGAGGCGTGCTCGAGCAGTACATCAAGGCGGGTGACGCCTCGCCGGTCGCTGCGAGCAACGTGTCGTGGGCGAAGAAGATCATCCCCGCGGCGTTGGGCCCGGTGACCTTCAGCCACGAGCTCTACGGCGTTCCGATCCAGGGGACCCAGCCGGTGCTGTTCTACTACAACAAGTCGGTCTTCCAGAAGGCGCACGTGAGCTTCCCCAAGACCTGGACACAGCTGCTCTCCGACGTGTCGACGTTGCAGAAGAACGGGGTGATCCCGATCGAGATGGGCAACGAATCCGGCTGGGAAGGGCTGATGTACCTCGAGTACCTGACCGATCGGATCGGCGGGCCGAAGGTGTTCGACGCCATCCAGTCCCACGCGAAGGATTCGTGGAGCAATCCCGCGGTCACCCAGGCGCTGACGGACATCCAGAAGCTGTCGAAGGCCACAGCCTTCCAGAAGGGCTACGACGCCGTCGACTACGGGACGGAGACCGACGCCCTGCTTTACACGGGCAAGGCGGCGATGACCCTGATGGGTGAGTGGGAGGTCCCCGGCCTGCTGGGCGAGGATGCCTCCTTCGTGAACGGCGGCGTGCTCGGCCAGGCGTCGTTCCCCACGGTCCCCGGCGGCAAGGGGAACCCGGGTGACCTGGCAGGGAACACGAGTGAGTACCTGGCGCTCTCGGCGGCTGCCACTCCGGCTCAGAAGGCCGTGGCGAAGCAGTTCGTCGAGACGGAGTTCACGACCTTGTCCTTCGCCAAGACCGAGATCGCCTCTGGCCAGGTGCCTGCGCTCAGGGGCTCGCTCGGCCCGCTCGAGAAGACCGCGCTCCACAAGTACCTCGTGCCGCTCTACCAGGACGTGTACCACGCTCCTAGCTACCAGTACTCCTGGGACCAGGCGCTCGGTTCCAAGCTCTCCGAGCCGCTGTACCTGAACCTGACCAAGGTGTTCGAGCTGACCGAGACGCCGAAGCAGTTCGAGTCGGCGATGAACGCGGCGCTGGCGAGCCCCACAGCCGGGCTGTAGACCGAACCCCGGGGGCGGCCCGCCAGCAGGCGGCCGAGGAGGTGTGGAGCGAGAGATGGCGACGCACACCGAGGTCACACCGCTGGCGGGTCCGCCTGCGGCCCGGCGGGGCCGGCCGGGCCGCCGCGGCGCGGGGACGAGCCGACCAGTCGGGTCTTACTGGCTGGCGGACCTGGTCGGCCTCGGGCCGACCCTCCTTCTGTACGGCGTGTTCATCCTCGGGGCGCTCGGCGTGGCGATCGCGCTCAGCCTGTTCAACTGGAACGGCGTCGGCTCCTTCCGCTTCGTCGGGGCGGAGAACTGGACGGCCTTCTTCCACGATCCTCTGGCAGCGCACTCGCTCGAGGTGACGGCCCTGCTGACCTTGGTGAGCTGGGCGGTGCAGACTCCGCTGGCGATGGGGCTCGGGCTGTTCATCGCCGGTCGCCAGCGCTACCGGGCGGTCTACGCGACCATCTACCTCCTCCCCCTCCTGCTGTCGACCGCCGGGCTGGCGCTCATGTGGCAGGCGCTCCTCGATCCGTACTTCGGGGGGATCGCCTGGCTGGGGAACCACCTGGACGTGCACGTGATCGCGCAGAGCTGGCTCGGAGACCCTTCGACTGCGCTGTGGACGATCGTGGCGCTGATCGCCTGGCAGTTCGTGCCCT
Source organism: Acidimicrobiales bacterium (assembly GCA_050743605.1). GTDB lineage: Bacteria > Actinomycetota > Acidimicrobiia > Acidimicrobiales > RAAP-2 > JAJYVT01. The sequence continues at coordinate 4,899 of JBOGGB010000563.1, read as the reverse complement.
TCCACATGCTGCTCTACCGGATGGGCCGCACCCAGATTCCCGACGTGCTCTACGAGGCGGCCGAGATCGACGGGGCGACCGCGTTGCAGCGGTTCCTCCACGTGACGCTGCCCCAGCTGCGATACACGATCGTCGTATCGGGCACGCTGATCGTGGTCGGATCGCTCACGTACTTCGACATCATCTACATCCTCACGAGCGGAGGGCCGGGCGACACCACCCGCGTGCTGTCGATGGACATGTACGACGCAGCCTTCGTCGCCAACGACTTCGGGTACGCCTCAGTGCTTGCCGTCGTGCTGGGGGTGATCGGGATCGCGGTGGCCCTCCTCCTTGTCCGCGCGAGCGGGTTCGCGAGCATGTCCAGCCAACGCGAGGGCGGGGCGTGAGCGCCGGGCACCGTCGGGCTCCGGGGTCCCGGGCAGCCCGCAGCGTCGCCTTCGTGCTGGCGACGCTCTGGCTCGTCGTGGTCCTGGCGCCGATCTACTACATGGTGCTGTCCAGCCTGCGTGCACAGGGCACCTACATCACGGCGAACCCGTGGGTGCCGAGCGGGCCACTGACGCTGTCCCAGTACTCGACGGTGTTCCACGCCGGGCTCGGCACCTACCTCGAGAACAGCGCGATCGTGACCGTCGCCGCGGTCGTGGTCACGTTGACCCTGTCGCTCGCCACGGCGTTCAGGATCCTGCGGCGGACCTCGCGCGCCTCGGGATGGTCGCTGCGCCTGATCTTGTTCGGCCTGGCGGTGCCGATCCAGTCCCTCATCATCCCGCTCTACCTCATCTGCGACAAGCTCGGCCTGTACGACACCCTCCAGGTGCTGGTCCTGGTGCTGAGCGCCGCGGCAATCCCCGTCTCTGTGCTCATCATGGCGAGCTTCGTCCGGGACATCCCACGGGAGCTGTTCGACGCGATGGCGTCCGACGGCGCACGCGAGTGGCGGATCTTCGTGAGCCTGATCGTCCCGTTGTGCCGGCCCGTGCTGGCGACGCTCGCCATCTACGACGGGATCAACGTCTGGAACAACTTCCTCGTGCCCCTCGTACTGACCCAGAGCAACTCGGACGCGGTGCTGCCGCTCGGGCTCTACAAGTTCTACAGCCAGTACGGGGTGGACGTTCCCGCCATCATGGCGGCGGTCCTGCTGTCGGTGCTCCCGATCGTCGTGCTCTACGTCGGTTTGCACCGGCAGTTCGTGCAGGGCCTGAGCGGGGTGGCGATGCGGTGAGGAAGCACGACGAGACACGAGGTGGACGATGACATCGGAGCCCTATCGGGACGCGTCACGCGCGGTCGACGAGCGCGTCGAGGACCTGCTCGGACGGATGACCCTCGAGGAGAAGGTGGCTCAGCTCGGCTGCGTGTGGATCACCTCGCTCATGGACCGTGACGGGTTCAGCCCCGACGCAGCGCGCACCGTCGCGCCCCATGGGATCGGCGAGGTGACCCGGATCTCGGGAGCCACGGCGTTGCGGCCCCGGGAGAGCGTCCGGGTGTTGAACGAGGTCCAGCGCTACATGGTGGAGGGAACCCGCCTCGGTATCCCCGTGCTCGTCCACGAGGAGGGGACTGGGGGCTTCATGGCGCGTGACGCCACCGTGTGCCCCCAGGCGCTCGGTCTGGCGTCGAGCTTCGACCCCGACCTGGTCGAAGAGGTGGCTGGGGTGGTCCGGGACCAGATGCGCGCGGTCGGCGCCCGCCACTGCCTCGCCCCCGTTCTCGACGTCGCCCGCGATCCACGCTGGGGACGCGTGGAAGAGACCTTCGGTGAGGATCCGTACCTGGCGGGCGTGCTCGGGACGGCCTACGTGCGAGGGCTCCAGACCACAGACCTCACCCGGGGCGTGCTCGCCACGGGGAAGCACTTCTGCGGCCACGGGATGCCAGAAGGCGGCAGGAACCACGCGCCGGTCCAGCTCGGCCCGAGGGAGCTGCGCGACGTCTACGCCGAGCCCTTCGCCATGGCCATCGCGGGCGCCGGGCTCGGCTCGGTGATGAACTCCTACAGCTCGGTCGACGGCCTCGCCCCCGCCGGGTCGCGCAGCATCCTGCAGGACCTGCTCCGCGACGAGCTGGGGTTCGAGGGAATGGTCGTCGCCGACTACTTCTCCCTCTCGCTGCTCATCACGCACCACCGGGTCGCGGCGGATCGGGAGGAGGCGGCCGTCCGGGCTATCGAGGCGGGCATGGACCTCGAGCTTCCCGAGACCGCGTGCTTCGGTTCGCCGCTCCTCGCGGCGGTCACCGCGGGCAGGGTGCCGACGGACACGGTCGACCGGGCCGTCCGGCGGGTGCTCTCTGCCAAGGTGGCGCTTGGACTCTTCGAGTCCCCGTTCGCGGACGAGGAGGCGGCGCCGCTCCGCTTCGACACCCTCGAGCAGCGAGAGCTCGCGCGCCGCGCCGCGGCCTCGTCGCTCGTGCTGCTCACCAACGACGACGTCCTGCCGCTCGCACAGGGCCTGGCGCGGATCGCCGTCGTCGGCCCCGGCGCCGACGACCGGCGTCTACTCCAAGGGGACTACCACTATCCGGCGCACCAGGAGCTCGCCTTCGACACGCCCTCGGGAGCTGGCGGGGCGGCCGGGGACGGCGCCGCTCCCGGCGCGGCAGCGGTGGCGGCGGGGGACCCGGGCCAGCTGGCCCTCCTCCCCGAGGGGCAAGGTGAGTGGCGGCCGGGGCCCTACTACACCAGGCACGTGACCCCCCTGGCCGGCATCCGGGCAGCCGTGGGGGCCGGCGTGGAGGTCGTCTACGCCAAGGGATGCGAGATCACGGGGTCCGACGGCTCGGAGATCGCCGAGGCCGCGGCGCTGGCCGCCTCCGCGGAGGTGGCCGTCGTGGTGGTGGCGGATCGCTCGGGCCCCTCCCGGTCGTCGACGGTCGGCGAGCAGCGCGACGCGACCCACCTCGAGCTGACGGGGCTCCAGGAGGCCCTCGTCGACGCCGTGGCCGCGACGGGGGTGCCGACGGTGGTCGTCGTGCTGTCCGGCCGGGTCCACGCGCTCGACGCCGTCACCCGGCGCGCCGCTGCCGTCTTCCAGGCGTGGCCGCTCGGTGAGGAAGGAGGGCACGCGCTCGCGCAGGTCCTCTTCGGCCGGGTGAACCCGGCGGGCCGCCTCCCGGTCAGCCTCCCCCGGTCGGTGGGCCAGGTGCCCCGTTACCTCGGGCACCGTGGAGGGGGGGCGACGGCCATGTTCACCGGCGAGTACGCCGACAGCCCGACCACGCCGCTCTTCCCCTTCGGCCATGGCCTGAGCTACACCAACTTCGTCTACGACGGGTTGACGGTGGAGGCGACCGACACGGCCAACCCGGTGATCGTCGAGGTGGACGTGGCCAACGCCGGGGAGCGGGCCGGTGACGAGGTGGTCCAGTGCTACCTCACCGACCTCGTGGCATCGGTGGCCCGGCCCGACCAGCAGCTCGCGGGCTTCGCCCGGGTGCACCTGGCGCCGGGGGAGACCCGGCGCGTGCGCTTCGAGATCGCGCCTGGGCGGCTGGCGTTCACCGACGAGCGGCTCCGCCGGGTCGCCGAGCCCGGCGAGCTGCGCGTCGCGGTCGGGGGATCCTCGGCCGATCTGCCACTGGAGGCGACCGTCCGGATCGCGGGCGAGGTGACCGAGCATCCTCGCGCCGACTCGCGCGTCACGGTCGTGTCGGTGGGCGCGCCGGTCTCGGCGCGCTGCTAGCCCAGGGCCGAGACAAGGCGCCGCCAGCCGAGGCGGTCTCACCGCGGCTCCGGGCATGGGAGGCTGCTGAGCGTGCCTGCCTTCGTCCCCAGCGTCGGCGGCGCCGCCGCATCAGTCGTCCCACGAGCAGCCTTCGGAGAAGGGGAGCCCTCATGACCTCAGGCAACGCGCCCCGCCTGCGCAGCAACTACCCACGGGGCTCGGCCCCCTGGATGTACCGGCTCGCGCATTGGCGGGCGCTCGGCTACACGGACGAGGAGCTGGAACGCCCGAAGGTGGCGATCGTGAACTCGTCCTCGGATCTCGCGATCTGCTTCGCGCACCTCGACTCGATCGTGCCGAAGCTGAAGGAGGTGGTCCACGCTGCCGGCGGGCTGGCGCTCGAGGTCCGCACCGCGGCGCCGAGCGACTTCATCACGAGCGTCGGCCGCGGCGGCCGCTACATCCTCCCGAGCCGCGACCTGATCGTCTCGGACATCGAGGTCGCGGTGGAAGGCGCAATGCTCGACGGGATGATCTGCCTGGCGTCGTGCGACAAGACCACGCCTGCCCAGCTCATGGCCGCGGCGCGTCTCGACATCCCGACCGTCATCGTTCCCTGCGGCTACCAGGCGAGCGGCAGGTACTGCGACGCGCATCTCGACATCGAAGACGTCTTCATGAATTCCGGCCGTGTCCGTTCCGGCGAGCTGACGCTCGACGAGCTCGAGGCGATGGCGAAGGCAGCGGTCACCTCCCCCGGAGTGTGCGCCGGGATGGGAACGGCCAACACGATGCACATGGCCGCAGAGGCGCTCGGGATGGCGCTTCCCGGCAGCGCACCCGTGAAGGCGAACAGTGAACGGATGTGGGAGACCGTCGAGCGCTCCGGGCGGCGGATCGTCGAGATGATCGCCGAGGACCTCAGACCGCGTCAGGTCCTCACCGAGGCTGCGTTCCGGAACGCCGTGACGGTGGTGCTGTCCGCGAGCGGCTCGGTGAACGCCGTGAAGCACCTCCAGGCCGTGGCCGTCGAGGCCGAGTGCCCGATCGACATCTGGGCCGAGTTCGAAGAGCGGGCTCGGCACGTCCCGCTGCTCATTGACGTGAAGCCCAACGGCAAGCGCCACATCGACGAGCTCGAGCGGGCGGGCGGCACGCTCGCGCTGATGCATGAGCTCTCGCCCCTGCTCGATCTCGACGCACAGACGATCACCGGCCGGCGCGG
>JBOGGB010000562.1:0-14482 GCA_050743605.1 Acidimicrobiales bacterium | reverse complement strand
GTGGCGACCTATACGGCCGCGTTGATCTCCGACACCGCCGTGCCGGCGTGGCACGACGGTTTCCGGGTCATGCCGTTCGTCTTCGCCGCGTCGGCGGTCTCGTCAGCAGCCGGGCTCGGGCTGATGGCCGCTCCCGCGGCCGAGACCGGGCCGGTGCGGTTGCTCGGCGTCGCAGCAGGCGCCGCCGAGCTCGCCACCGAAGCGGTCATGGAGCGACGGATGGGTATCGCCCAGGAGTGCTTCAGGGTGGGCAAGGCGAAGACGTACGGCCGCCTGGCGCGGGGTCTGCTCGTTACCGGGGTGGTGGGCACGCTGTTGGCCGGCCGGCGCCGGGCTCCGGCCGCGTTGTCGGGGGTCTGCCTGCTCGCCGGCTCCGCCCTCACGCGTTGGGCCATCTTCGAGGCGGGCACGGCCTCGACCCTCGACCCCCGGTACACGGTGCTCCCCCAGCGAGAGCGTCTCGAACAGCGCCAGGGCCACGAGCGCGAGGGGAGCCACGGTTGACCCAATGCGACTTCTCTCCTGGAATTGTTTCGTGAAATGAGTCCATCCGAAATGCCATGGGTAAGTGCAACCAAAGAAGCGAACAACAAGAGGACCAAGCGAGGCGCCATGTCCACCGCGAACAGCATGACCACCACATCCGGACGGCAACCCTATGAGCATAATGGCCGTTCCACCGAGGACGCGGAGTACGAGTGGTGGCGTGAACACAGCCGCGTCGTCATCAGCCCAACGGCGTCACCGTCCGCGATGGGGCTCTTCGGTTTCGCGGCTGCGACGCTCATCGTGGCGGGGAACCTCGCCGGCTGGTACGGCAACACACATTCGGCGATCTACTTCGCTCCATTCTGCCTCGCCTTCGGCGGGATCGGGCAGTTTCTCGCCGGCATGTGGTCGTACAAAGCGCGCGATACGATCGCTACCGTCGTGCACACGATGTGGGGCTCGTTCTGGATCGCCTTCGGCATCCTCTGGCTCATGATCGGCTCGAAGGCGCTGGCCCTCCCGCCTGGCGCGCCGGACCACGTGGTGAGCCTCGGCATGTGGTTCGTCATGCTCGCGCTCCTCACCGGCATCTGCGCTCTCGCCGCAATGGCGAAGAGCATCGGCGTGTTCTCGGTCTTGGGCTTGCTGACGGCTGGGTCTGCCCTTCTCGCAGGCGGGTACATCGGTGGATCGCACACAACCCTGGTGGCCGGCGGCTGGGTGCTCGTCGCCTCGGCCGGCGCTGCCGTGTACACCGGCGCCGCGCTGATCTTCGCCGACTCCTACGGACGGACGATCCTGCCGCTCGGGAAGTTCTCGGTGAAGCACAACGTCCCCGGCAGGATCATCGCCCACCCCATCCAGTACGAGGGGGGCATGCCGGGCGTTCGAGTCGGCCAGTGATCTCGGCGGCCCTGGGCCGCCGCGGCAGCTCCCCGGATTGCACGGCTCCAGCGGGGAGCCGTGCAATCCCGCCGCCCGCGACCGGCTCAGATCGAGTCTGCGTCCCTCGACTCGGCGTCGCGCACGCGCTGGACCATCAGCTCGAGGAGCGCCCACATCGTCTCCGGATGAGACAGTGCGAAGGGGCGGAAGACCGGCTGGGTCAGCATGAGGCACCGCAGTTCGGTCGCGGCCGACACGGTGGCCGAGCGCGGCGAGCGGTCGATCAGCCCCATCTCGCCGAAGAAGTCGCCCTCCTCGAGCACGCGTGCCACCTTCCCCCGGACGGTGACCGTCGCGCGCCCCTCGGCGATCACCGTGAACAGGGTCCCGTACTCGTCCTCCTCGGTGAGCACGGTCCCGGCAGGGAAGGTCCGATCGTGGAGGTCTCCCGCGAGCTTCCCGAGGTCACGCTTGGAGAGCATCGAGAAGAGCGGGACCTTCGCGAGCACTTCCGATGGGGTCGGCATGGGACGCGATCGTACGCCTCGCGGGCGCCGGGACGCTGCCTCGCGGAGACCACGGAGGCGCTGCGCCGCTCTTAGGCGAACCGCAGCACCTGCACGCGCCCTACCCGCTCGGTCACGGCTTGGAACACGTTGCCCCGATCTCGGGAGCGCCACACCTGACCGTCAGGGGTCCCGAGCGCCACCTCTCCGTCACGAGCAGCCAGGCAGCCCGTGTCGAGGTTGAAGGGGAACGAGTCCGGCAGCCCGCCGCCGCACGGTTCGAAGCCGCCGCCCAGGCCCGCGGCCCGGTAGAGCCGGCCGTCACGGGTGGACGGTCCCGTCGAAGCGGTGACGTACGGGAGATCTCCGTCCACCGCCGCGGCCCGGCAGTAGGCCGCATGAAGTCCTTCGGTCGTCCACTGCCAGGTCGCCCCGTCGTCCAGGCTCCATCCGAAGCCCCTGGCGGCCGCCACGACCAGCCCCGTCGCTCCGTTGACGACCTCGTGCACGTCGTCGCCGGGCGAGATGACGTTGGTCCACGTCGCGCCGCGGTCCGCCGAGCGCCAGACGCCGCCGACGTGCACGTTCACGAGCCAGGACCCTGCCTCCGTGACGCAGAGGGAACGGAGGTCGGGGCTTTGCGCCACCGGGTTGTCCCATGTGGCGCGTCCGGGGACCGAGTCGAAGGAGCCGACGTGCGTGAGCCCGCCCCCGGCGAGGTCCAGCATGGCGAGCCGCGCGTCCTCCAGCCCGACGAGGAGCCCGCCGTTCACGGCGGCCATGCTCTGGCCCCCGCCCTCCTCGACGCGGGCGATCGGAGCCAGCTCGTACTCGTCGACTCTGGCGATGCGCGCGCCGTCCAGCAGCACGTGCGGTCCCCCGGCGCCCGTGCCGAGCTCCGGTGCGATCGCCGTCACACAGACGTCTTCTGCGATCGTGAACTGGCGGTCCAGATCCTCGAGATGCCTCTTGGTGCCGACGAGCAGCATGGCCCTGTCCTATCCCAGAATTCGAGACCTTGCCCGTCAGCCAGGCACGTAGCCTGACCTCGGTGACCGAAAGAGACGGGATCGCCCTCGACGACATCGACTTGTCCGACCCGGGGTTCTGGCTGCGACCACCCGACGACGTCGACAGCGCCCTTTCGACCTTGCGCCGCGCTCGGCCGGTCGCGCACTTCGCCGAGCGGGACCTCCGCGACAGGTCCCCGAAGATGCCGGCTCCGGGTCGTGGCTACTGGGCGGTCACCCGCTACGCCGACATCGTGCACGCGAGCAGGCATCCGGAGATCTTCCGCTCCGGACAAGGCGCCGTGAGCATCATCGACATGCCCGAGGCGATGGTGGAGTACTTCAGCGGGATGATCTCGACGGACAACCCCCGTCACGCGCGCCTTCGTCGGATCGTCGGCACCGCCTTCTCCCCCCGGATGATCGCCTCCGTCCAGGCAGGCGTCAGGGAGCGAGCGAGCGCCATCGTGGACAAGATCTGCGAGCGAGGCGGCGGGGACTTCGTGGCCGACGTCGCGGCCCCGCTCCCCCTCGGCGTGATCTGCGACATGATGGGCATCCCCGAGGAGACACGAGACGCGGTCTTGCACTTCTCGAATGTCATCCTCTCGGAAGGCGACGAGGAGTACGTCCCACGCGGCACCGATCCGATCGATGCCTTCCTGCAAGCAGGTGCCGCGCTCACCGAGCTCATGCACACGATCGGCGACGACAGGCTCGCGCATCCGGCCGATGACCTCACGACCGCACTCGTCACGACGAACGTCGACGGCGAGTCCCTCACCCATTCGGAGCTCGCGTCCTTCTTCGTGCTGCTCGTCGTCGCCGGGAACGAGACGACGCGCAACGCCATCGCCCACACGCTGTGGCTGCTCACCGAGCATCCGGCCGAGCGCACCAGATGGCAGCAAGACCTCGTGGGCACGACTCCCACCGCGGTCGACGAGGTCGTGCGGTGGGCCTCTCCGGTCACCTGGATGCGGCGCACGGTCGCGGCGCCGGTCGAGCTCGGTGGCCAGCACCTCGATGCCGGGGACAAGGTGCTCCTCCTCTACCGCTCGGCCAACCGCGACACCTCGGTATTCGACAATGCCTTCACCTTCGACGTGCGGCGCGCCCCGAACCCTCATCTCGGGTTCGGCGCAGCGGGCCCCCACTTCTGCCTCGGGGCGCACCTGGCTCGCCGCGAGATCTCGGTGATGTGGCACGAGCTCTTGGCGCGCCTCCCCGACATCCACGCGACCGATCCGCCACAGCGCCTTGCTTCGTCGTTCGTGAACGGTCTGAAGCACCTTCCCTGCGAGTGGACGCCCCCGGCGAGGCCCTCACAGCCTTCGGGCCAGCACCTTGCACGTCAGTAGGCGCGGACGAGGCTCGGCCCGGGGCCTCGCGGCCTCAGTCGACGCGCGACATCCTCACGGAGGTCGTGACCGAGGCCAGGGCGGTTCGAGGGGAGGACGTAGCCGTCCTTCCAGCAAAAGGGTGGGTCGCAGAGCTCGTCGTAGATGCCGTCGAGGCGCTCGACGCCCTCCATAATGAGGAAGTTCGGCGAGCACAGAGAGAGCTGGATCGAGGCGGCCGTGATCATGGGGCCGCCGTAGACGTGAGGAGCAACCTGGACATAGTGCGCTTCGGCCATCGTGGCGATCTTCTTCGCCTCGAGGATGCCTCCGACGGTGCCGACGTCGAAGTTCAAGATGGCCGCGGCGCGCAGGGAGAGGAGCCGGGCGAAGTCGTACTTCGACGTGATCCTCTCGCCGGTGGTGATCGGGATGCTCGTCGCGCGGGCGACTTCGGCCAGCGCCTCCATGTTCTCCGGCGGTACGGGCTCCTCGAACCAGAGGGGGTCGTAGGGCTCGATGCGGCGGGCGAAGCGGATTGCGCCGGAGGGGGTCATCTGGCCGTGAGTGCCGACGAGGATGTCCGCCTCCTCGCGGATCTCCTCGCGGATCGCGGCGATGACCGACTCGGCGGTGGAGAGGGCTCGTGGCGAGAACTGCAGCGGCACGAGCTGGCCGAAGGCCTGGACTTCGCTGACTCGAAGCGAGAACGGGTCGAGCTTGACTGCGCTGAAGCCCAGGTCAACGTAGTGGCGCGCCCGTGACGCTGCGTAGCTGGGATCGAGCCAACGCTCGCCGAGGTCCTGACTGAGCTGGTCGTCGCCCCGGGCGGGGTAGAGGTAGGTGTAGGTACGGACCTTTTCTCGCACGGCCCCGCCGAGCAGGCGATGCACGGGTTGACCGAGATCCTTGCCGACGATGTCCCAGCAGGCCATGTCGAGCGCGCTCAGGAGCGCGAGCTTCGTCTGCTCGGGCGCGTGGCTGTAGCCCGTGCGGCCGTAGATCGTGTCGAAGAGCTCCTCGGCGTTGTACGGATCGTGCCCGACGAGAGCCTGCTCGACGAGGTCCTCGAGCTCGGCACAGACCACCGGCCAGCGGAACGGGTGCGAGAGCAGCATCATCTCCCCGTACCCCGAGACTCCGGCGTCGGTGTCGAGGCGGACGATCATCCACGTCCGCCCACCTCGGGCCGGCGGCGGCACGGCGATCGGGAAGGTCTCCACGCCGGTCACCTTCATGGGGCGCCCCCCTTCCTTCCCGTCGGTTCCGACGCTGGCCGGAGCCGTGAGGGCACGATAGATGGTGGCGCACGATCTGCAGCTCCACTCCTGGCCACCGGTGCGAGCCCGGCGCAGCGCGAGGCGGGGCTACCTGAGGGGGAGCTCGCGATCGTGCTCGTGATCGGGACGGGGCCCCACGATGCGCCGGTCGCCCTCGTCGATGGGAACGTCGTCGATGCTCGCCTCTCGACGAGTCATGAGCCCCCGGCCGTCGAACTCCCACAACTCGTTGCCGTAGCTACGCCACCACTGCCCCGCGGCGTCATGGCACTCGTACTGGAATCGAACAGCGATCCGGTTGTCCTCGAAGGCCCAGAGGCTCTTACGCAACGAGTAGTCGAGCTCGCGCGCCCACTTGGCGGTGAGGAACTCGACGATCTCGTCCCGGCCGGAGACGAAGGCGCCGCGGTTGCGCCACACCGAGTCCTCGCTGTAGGCGAGCGCGACTTTCTCGGGATCACGCGTGTTCCAGGCGTCCTCCGCGCTCTGCACCTTCTGAGCTGCAGTCGCGCGGGTGAACGGGGGGAACGGCGGCTTGGACTCGGTCATGGTCCTCCTATTGTCGCCCGCGCCAACTTCGCTCGTGCCAACTTCCTTCGACGTCGACCGTCGCGCATCTCCCCGCCCCGCATCGGGCTAGTGGTCTTCTGCGTGCGCGACCGTTCCGAGCGCGTGCAGGGCCACCGTCGAGTGGGCGAAGGCACCACCCGCCCGCATCTCCGCCGCGACCCAGATCGCCTCCATGATCTCTTCGTCGCTCGCACCCTTGCGCCGGGCGAGCTTCGCGTGGCCGGCGATGCAGTAGGGGCATTGGGTCGTGTGCGCCACAGCCACGGCGATCAGCTGCTTGGTCCTCTCGTCGAGCGCGCCGGGCCGGAACACCGCCCGGCTGAAGTGCTCGAAGGCCTCGTGGACCTCGGGTGCGAGCTCCTTGCGCCTTCGTCCGATCTCCGGAGTCCCCGGCGGGTAGACCGACTCGTCGTCGACTGCGTTGCGTTCCGGCATCGTGCTCTCGGTCTCCTCGTCTCTCCTCGGCGTGCTCGGCATCCTCGCCCGACCTGGACGTCGCGGGGTGTCACTGGTCGAGACCTGGTGGCTCGTAGCACCATGACTGGGGCGGGTCGCTCGCAGGGAACGAACCACGTCCCCACTCCTCGACCATGTCGGCGGGAGCGGCCGCTCTCCCAGGGGCGCCGGTCCCGGGCGCCGTCTCTTGCGGCACGGAGCTGGACGGCGAACTGGCGCCGGGCTCTTCGTTGCCAGACGCGCCGTGGCCCTTCACAGATGCCATCGTCTCTCCCTAGTGCGTCCGCGATGACGCATGATCGAGGACATCACGCAGGACCACCGCCCCCGAGTGCTCCACGTCCCTGGTGGCGGTGAGCAGCACGAGGCGGTGCCCGGCCGCCGCCTCGCGGAGCCGCTCCAACGCGGAGGCACCTGGCTGCGTGCCGAGCTCCGTGCGGTAGCGGCGCGCGAACTCGCCGAAGCGGTCCGGGTCGTGGCCGTACCATCGGCGCAGCGCGGTGCTTGGCGCGACGTCCTTTGTCCACTCGTCGAAGTCGACCGCGGACTTCTCGAGGCCCCGCGGCCAAAGCCGGTCGACGAGCACCCTGTGCTCGCGCAGTCGCCTGCCTGGGTCCTCGTAGACCCGGACGACCTCGGCGACTGCTTTCGGGCCGGCCATGCTCAGCGGGACCTGAACCCGAGCGCCTGCGCCGTCTCCGCGTCGATCATGGCCGGGCTCCATGGCGGGTCCCACACGACCTGCACCTCGACCGGCACGCGCGCGTCGAGCGCGTCGGCGATGGCGGAACGGGCCATCTCGGGAAGGATCTCCGACGCCGGGCAGCCCGGAGTAGTCAGCGTCATCTCCACCACGACCCCGCCGCGCTCCTCTCGCACGCCGTAGACGAGTCCAAGGGAGACCACGTCGAGGTACAGCTCCGGGTCGTAGACGCCGTGCAGCGCCTCCCAGGCGGCGGTGAGCGCCTCGCTGCGCACCGGCTCCGCAGGGTCGATCACGACGGCCGCCGGAAGGTGACCTGCCAGTCCCCTCCGCCGAGGTCCTGGGTCTCGTAGGAGAACCCCTGCGAGGAGAGCACGCCTTCTAGGGGGACCGGCTCGAAGGGGGCCAGCACGACCAGCTCCTCGCCGTCTCCGAGCGCGGCGGCCGCGGACATGATCGTCTCGAACGGCTCGCCGCCGGCGGCGATGATGGGTCGTGCGTCAACAGTAGCCATCGTCTCCTCCCTCTCTCCGCACGCTCCTTCGGCCGCTTCACGCACGGGTGACGTTTTTCGGTCTACGACTAGAAGTTAGCATCCTGGCGCTCTCGGCGCACCGGCCAGCTGCCATTATTCTGCGCTACACTAGACTTTTGACCGGGTCGCCGACTCGGCCGGATCGCGCGACTCGGAGGGAACGGCGATGTCAGCAGAGAGCCCGGGGCGCATGCTGCCGGCAGGTCCCGGGGGCGGGCGGGCGGGGGCGACGAAGGCCGGGAACTGGCAGGGGCGCCCGGCGGGCCTGCCCCAGGCGGTCCCGCCGCCCTCGGTGCCACTCGCCTTCCTCGCCGCCTCGGCCCTGGGGCTCGTGGCATGCGGCTACGCCTGGACGTGGGCGAGGGCCGCGGCGGCGACCACACCGACCGCCGACCCGGTCGTCGCTGCCGTGCACTTCGGCGTGCTGGCCGCGCTCGCGACGGGCGTGCTCGGAGCGATGCACCAGTTCACCCCGGTTATCACCGGCCGGCCGCTGCGCTCCGTCGGGCTGGCCCGCGTGACGTTCGCCACCTGGCTGGCCGCAGCGTGGATGCTGCCGCTCGGGGTCGCCACCGAGCAGCTCGCGGTCACCGCGACCAGCGGGGCGCTCGCGGGGGTCGCCGTCGTCCTGCTCGTGGTCGACCTCGCCGGTCCCCTGGCCGTGCGCGGCAAGGGGACGCCGGTCACGGCGTTGCGCTTCGCCCTCGCCGGTGCGGCGCTCAGCGGCTTCTTGGGCGTCGCCTTCGTCGGCGACCGCCAGGGGGATTGGTTCGCGCTCTCGGGTCACGTCGATCTCGGGATGGGCGTTCTCGGGCTGTTCGGATGGCTCGGGATGACCTATGTCGGCGTCGCCGAGAAGCTGTGGCCCATGTTCATGCTCGCCCATGTCCCGGGTCGCCATCTGCCCGGCCGGCTCGCCGTCTGGGGGATGGCGCTCGGCGTCGGGCTCTTGGCCCCGGGGCTGGCCTGGGGCGCCGCCGCGGCCGCCTGGACCGGGGGCGGCGTCCTCGCCGCAGGTCTCGGCGCGCATCTCGTCTCGCTCGCCGCCCACGTGCGGCACCGCCGCCGCAAGGCGGACCTCCATCTCGTCTTCGTGCTCACCGCCGCCTTCTGGCTGGTCGTGGGCGCCGGGCTCGGCCTGGCCGCGGCACTCGTCGTGCCGGGCCACGACGACCTCGGTTCGGCGCTGGCGGCGGCCTCGGTCGCCGCGATCGGAGGATGGCTGCTCGAGGCGCTCGTCGGCCACGCCCACAAGGTGGTGCCGTTCGTCCTCTGGTCGGCGCTCCGAGCCCGCGGCGTCCAACGAGGCCCGGCCGGGCGCCAGCTCATGTTCGCCGACCTGTACGACCACGTCTGGGCCGTGGTCGCCTACGCGACCACCACGTCTGGGGTCGCGCTGCTCTGCGCGGGGCTCGGTGCGTCGTCCTCGGCGGCGATCCTGGCGGGGGGGGTCCTCCTCGCGCTGACGGGCGCGGTCGTGGCCGCGAACCTGTCGGTGGTGCCGGCGCTGCTGCTCGCCCGCCACGGGGGACACGAGGGAAGGGCCAGGGCCGCCGTGGCCGCCTCCACCACCGACGGGCGCGCCGCCTCGTGACCTCCGAGGAGGCGACGCTCGTCGAGGCTGGCGAGCCTCAGACGCCGAGGATCGGCAGGCAGTCCGCGCCGCACGAGCCGCCTGCCGACGGCGGTGGTCCCGGACGGTGCAGCACGGCCCTCGTCGGGACGATGCAGAGCCGGTCGCTCCCCGGGCCGACCGAGGTGCCGGCGGTGCCGTCGACGATCAGGCTGTAGCCGCCGGGTTCGGGCGGCGACCACAGCAGGGTCACCTGCCGGTGTCCGCTCGACACGGAACCTCCCCAGCTGCTTGGCGCGCGGACGACCAGGCCGCCGCCCTCCACGTCCCACTCGACGACGACGACGGCGCAGTGCGGCCGGCTGTCTGCGGTGACCGTGACGAGGTACGGGTCGGTGCCGAACGCGCTGGCCTCTGCCAGGAGCTGGTCCAAGTTCACCACCTCACCACATCCCGAGCTCGAGGCGGGCAGCCTCGGAGAGGCGGCTTCCGTCCCATGGCGGATCCCAGACGAGCTCGACCTCGACGCCGCCGACCCCCGGAAGGGCCGCGACCCTCGTGCGGGCGTCCTCCTTCAGCACGTCTCCCATTCCGCACCCCGGCGCGGTCATCGACATCTCGATCTCAACACGGTAAGTGCCGTCGCGGAGGGGATAGGCCTCGCAGGCGTAGACGAGCCCGAGGTCGACCACGTTGATCGGGATCTCGGGGTCGTAGACGGTCTGCAGAGCCCGGGTCACCGCCTCCATCGAGAACTGTCCGTGTCCGGCTCCTTCTCGCGCTGTCGTGCGATCGCTCGTGCCGCCTCTCGCGCCGCCGGCGGGGTCGACAAGACCGAGGGCGTCGGCGTCGGCGGACGCGACCCGGGCGAGGGAGCCACGGCTCTGGACCGTGAAGCTCCCACCCAGGGACTGGACGACCACCACCTAGGTTCCTCTCGGCAGCAACACCGACTGTCCGCCGGGGACGAGGACTGCAGGGCAGTCCCGGGTGAGCTCGACCCACCGCTCCCGGGCGCCGCTCATCGGACCATCGCCGAAGGGTCTTGGACGTCGAGGCCCAGGCGTGCCGCGAGCAGTCGCGCCGCCCGGGCGCGCACTTCGCCGAGGGAGACGCGCTCGAGAGCCTGGGCCGCGAACCCCTGAACGAGGATGCCCCGGGCTCGCTCGAAGGGGATCCCACGAGAACGCAGGTAGAAGAGGGCGTCGTGGTCGAGCTGGCCGACTGCGGCACCGTGCGCGCAGGCGACGTCGTCGCAGAAGATCTCCAGCCTGGGCCGCGTGTCGACCTCGGCCCGTTCGGAGCAGAGGAGGTTCTTGTTCGACTGACTGGCGTCGGTCCGGGTTGCGCCGGGCCGCACGACGACGTGGCCGTCGAACACGGCATGCCCCTCGCCGTCGACGATGCCCACGTAGCGCTGCCGGCTGGTGCAGCGCGGCGCCCGATGCTCGACGAGGACAGGATGGTCGTGGTGCTGACTGCCTGAGGTGCAGTACAGCGCGTCGAGGGTCGCATCGGCGTCCTCCTCGCCGAAGACGACCCGGAGCTCGTGCCGGGCGACCTTCGCGCCGAGCGCCACGAGGCTCGTCGTGAGGCGACTGCCGCGGGACTGCTGGACCTCGACCGAGGAGAGGTGGGACGCGTGCTCGGACTCGGTCTGGAGATGGAAGCGGCGGAGGTCGGCGCCCTCTCCGAGGACGACGCGTGCGACGGCGTTCGTGAGATAGCGCGCCTCGGGTGCTCCCGCGTGGACCTCGACGAGCGTGGCGGAGCTCCCCTCTCCGAGCTCGACGAGGGAACGCGTGCTGAACGTCCCAGGCGCTGCACCCGGGTCGGCGAAGTAGACCAGCTCGATCGGCTCGCTGATACTCGCCTGCGCGGGCAGGCGAACGAGCGCGCCGTCGAGCGCGCGCGCCACGTTCAAGGCAGAGAAGGCGTGCGCCGGCCCGTCACCCGGCCACAGGAACGCCGCACGCGCCACCTCGGCGTCGCCGTCGAGCGCAGAGGCGAGGCTCGCGACCTGGACCCCTCGGGGGAGGCCCGCGTTCCGAGACAGCGAGGGGAAGAAGCGTCCGTTCACGAAGACGAGGCGGGCGCCCGAGAGCCCGAGCGACGCCGCCTCGACGGCCTCGGCGACGCGCTCGGAAGAAGCGTGTGCCGCCGGGTCGGAACGGCTCGGTTCAGGGGCGGGCGCGACTGCCTGCTCGCGCACCGGGGCAAGCGGGAAATGCCGCCAGCCTTCGTCCTTCTTGGTCGGGAACCCGTGCACGTCGATCCAACGCTCGGCGTCGAGTCGTGCTCCAACGAGCCAGGCCGGCTCGTTGGAGGCGCGCCCCGCGTGCCATGAGGCCGCCCTCTCGAGCACCTGCGCCTCCGCGTCTGACGGCGCGGTCACCGTCGGGCTCCGAGGAGCCCCGATACGTCGGACCCCCTGTCGCCGGCTCCTTCCACGAGCGACAGGTCCCCGTAGCCCTCGGCTTCGAGCAGCGCCGCCAGGTCCTTGCCGCCCGAGCGGACGATCCGTCCTTCCGCCATGACGTGAACCCGGTCGGGGACGACGTGGTCCAAGAGGTGCTGATGGTGAGTGATGATCAGGAAGGAGCGCTCGGGGCTGCGAAGGGCGTTCACGCCGGCGGCCACGACCCGCAGCGCGTCGATGTCGAGGCCGGAGTCGGTCTCGTCCAGGACCGCGAGGCGCGGCTCGAGCACCGCCATCTGGAGGATCTCGTTGCGCTTCTTCTCCCCGCCCGAGAAGCCCTCGTTGACCGCCCGGCGCAGGAAGCTCCGGTCCATCTCGACGAGCCGTGCCTTCTCCTCGACCAGTGCGAGGAACGCCGTCGTGTCGAGCTCGTGCTCGCCCCGGCTGCGACGGAGCGCGTTGAATGCGGCGCGCAGGAAGTAGAGGTTCTGGACGCCCGGGATCTCGACAGGGTGCTGGAAGGCGAGGAAGAGGCCGGCAGCAGCGCGATCTTCCGGTGACATTGCGAGCAGGTCCCGCCCCGAGAAGGTGGCGCGCCCTGCGACCTCGTACGCGCCTCGCCCTGCGAGCACGTGGGCGAGGGTGGACTTCCCCGAGCCGTTCGGGCCCATGAGCGCGTGCACTTCCCCCGCACGAACGCTCAGGTGCACACCTCGAAGGATCGCCCTGCCGTCGATGCCGGCAGAGAGGTCTTCGATCACGAGCATCAGCCCACCGCTCCTTCGAGGCTCACCTCGAGCAGGCGCTGCGCCTCGACGGCGAACTCCATCGGAAGCTCCCGGAACACCTCACGACAGAATCCGTTCACGATCATGGTCGTCGCCTCCTCTTCGGCGATACCCCGCTGGCGGCAGTAGAAGAGCTGGTCCTCCGAAACCTTGGAGGTGGTGGCCTCGTGCTCCACCTCGGCGCTCGGATGCTTCACCTCGATGTAGGGGAAGGTGTGCGCTCCGCAGTCGGGCCCGATCAGGAGCGAGTCGCAGCGCGTGTGGTTGCGGGCACCTTCGGCCGACCGGAGCATCTTCACGAGCCCCCGGTAGGTGCTCTGCCCGTGACCGGTCGAGATGGCCTTGGACACGATCGTGCTCTTCGTGTCCCTGCCGATGTGGACCATCTTGGTCCCGGTGTCGGCCTGCTGGTGGTTGGCCGAGACCGCTACGGAGTAGAACTCGCCGACCGAGCCGTCGCCTTGGAGGATCACCCCGGGGTACTTCCAGGTGATCGCCGAGCCGGTCTCCACCTGGGTCCAGGAGATCCTCGAGCGTGCTCCCACGCAACGACCGCGCTTGGTGACGAAGTTGTAGACCCCGCCCTTCCCTGCCGCGTCGCCCGGGTACCAGTTCTGGACAGTCGAGTACTTGATTCGGGCTTCGTCCATGGCGATCAGCTCCACCACCGCGGCGTGCAGCTGGTGCTCGTCTCGCATCGGCGCGGTGCAGCCCTCGAGATAGCTGACCTCTGCGCCCTCCTCGACGACGATCAGCGTGCGCTCGAACTGGCCGGTCTCCGCCGCGTTGATGCGGAAGTAGGTGGACAGCTCCATCGGGCAGCGCACGCCTTTGGGCACGTAGCAGAACGAGCCGTCGGTGAACACCGCCGAGTTCAGCGCGGCGAAGAAGTTGTCACGGAAAGGCACGACCGATCCGAGATGGGCGCGCACGAGCTCGGGGTAGTCGCGCACGGCGGAGGAGAACGAGCAGAAGACCACTCCGACCGCGGCGAGCTGCTCTCGGAAGGTGGTCGCGACAGAGACCGAGTCGACCACGGCATCGACGGCCACGCCGGTGAGGCGCTTCTGCTCGGCCAGGGAGACGCCGAGCTTGTCGAACATCGCCCGCACTTCGGGGTCGACCTCGTCCAGGCTGCCGGGCGCCACCTTCTTCTTGGGCGCGGCGTAGTAGATGATGCCGTCGTAGTCGATCGGCGGATAAGTGACGTTCTGCCACGTCGGCTCGGACAGCGTGCGCCAGTGCCGGTAGGCCTGCAGGCGCCACTCGAGGAGCCAGTCGGGCTCCCCCTTCTTCTTCGAGATGAGGGAGATCACCTCTTCGGAGAGCCCCCGGGGTGCGAAGTCGGTGTCGAGCTCGGTCGCAAAGCCGTACGCGTACTCGCGCGCGGCGAGGTCGGCCACCTCGCTCCGTGCGCTCACAGGCCCGGCTCCGCCGGACGCCCGATGCGGACCCGCCACACCTGCGGCCCCGTCTCGAGGTAGTCCCAGCTGTAGCCACCGGGGTGCTGCGCCTCGAACTGGTAGCGCAGGGGCTTCGGGTCGTGGTCGTTCACGAGGACGAACGCCGTGCCGGCGGCGAGCGCGCCGTACGCGGTGAAGATGACGTCGTGGCGCTGTCCGTGGGGGAAGCGCCGGACGTCGAGCTCCGGCCCTGCCTCAGGCGTGGCGTCGGCTGCGCCGCCCGCGCCGTCGCGGATCACGTCGGTGGCGGCGGTCCCCGCCGGTCGGCCGATCCGCACCCGCCAGACCGTCGGGCCCGCCTCGAGGGCGTCCCAGGTGAAGTCGCCGCCGTGCTCGGCCTCGAACTGGTAGCGCAAGGGCTTCGGGTCGTGGTCGTTCACGAGGACGAACGCCGTGCCGGCGGCGAGCGCGCCGTACGCGGTGAAGATGACGTCGTGGCGCTGTCCGTGGGGGAAGCGCCGGACG
>JBOGGB010000561.1:0-5291 GCA_050743605.1 Acidimicrobiales bacterium | reverse complement strand
CACCTTCATTGTGCTCCGTTCCGTAGTCCTCCCGGGACGACGGTGCGCCGTGGTGAGACCGACGAGGACGGCCATGGCGGCGGCGAACGCCCACAGGCCCGCGATGAGTCCTGGCGCCGGGGAAAGTCCTACCCATCGACGCACAATCGAAAAGAGCCAGCGAACTGCAGCCGAGAGCGGGGCGAGCGCATGACGGAGCGAGATGACATGCTCGAGGGCTGCGAGACCCGGTGGCTGCACCGGAAGGAGTCCCGATGAAGACGAGCACGGCAGTCGGGGTGGCCGCCCGAACCGTCCTCGTGGCGGCGGTCCTCGCGCTGCCGCTCGCCATATCGACTGCGACGGCCACCGCAGCCCCGGCTCCCAAGCTGAAGGGCCGCCTGCTCACGGTGGCGGACCTTCCGGCTGGCTGGCACACGAGCCGGACCGGTGCCACACGCCTCGACCTCGCGCGCACACCATGCCTTCGCGGGCTCGGTTCGCGATCGACGGGGAGTCAGCGCACGACCGCGAGCTTCGCCCAAGGATCGGGGATACCAGCCCTCGCCGAGGCCATGGGCAGCGGGGTGACGAGTGCCCAGCTCCACAACGCCCTCGACGCGCTTGCAAAGTGCCGCACCCTGACACTCACTATCGATCGCAAGAAGGTGAAGGCCACGATCTCGAAGACCGAGCTCGATCTCCACCGCGCGAACGCGCGCGCGTTCTCGTTGGTGCTCACCGCGACACAGGTGCCCTTCGGTGCCGACGTTGTGGTGTTTCGAACGAACAAAGTCGTGGGCGAGCTCTTCTACCTCGCGGTCGGCACCCCGACACGCGAGTCCGCGCGCTCCCTTGCAGCTCTGGCGATCTCCAAGGCGCAAGGGCACAGGATCTCACCGCCGGCGACACCTACCGTCGTGGCCGCGCGCGTGCAGACGACGCACACGAAGAAGGGGACCGTTGGCTTCCGCGAGGTAGGAAGCGGGCCGCCGCTGGTGATGATCATGGGTTTCGCAGGGACCATGGAGACGTGGGACCCGCGCCTGATCGATGCCTTGGCCCACCACTACCGTGTCGTGATCTTCGACAACGCGGGCTCCGGGCGCACTGGGGCGCTTCCGGCACCCCTCACCATCGACGCCATGGCAGACCAGACGAGCGCGCTCATCAGCTCGCTTCGCCTCCGGCGGCCCGACGTACTGGGGTGGTCCATGGGGAGCATGGTCGCTGAAGCTCTCGCGGTGCGCCATCCCTCACAGGTGAACCGTCTGGTGCTGTGCGCCGCCTATCCGGGGACCGGCACCGTCGAGCCGTCGCAGAAAGCCGTCCACGCCCTCATCGACGGGAGCCCAGCGCAGGCCCTGGCAGTTCTGTTCCCGCCAGACCAGCCCGGAGCAGGGATCGGGTACGAGGTGTCGCTCTCCGGTTGGCCCAAGAGCCCCGGGGTGCCGGCCGGGGTGGTCGACGCCCAGAAGAAGGCGATCACGAGATGGTGGAGCGGCGACGACCGCGCGGGCAAGAGGACCAGCACGATCGCTCGGCCGACGCTGGTGGTCGACGGTGCGAGTGACCGCCTGGATCCGCAAGCGAACTCGCGCAGGCTGCAAAAGCTGATCGCGGGGGCGCAGCTCACCTTCTTCCCCGACGCCGGGCACGCCTTTCTCTTCCAGAGCGAGCCCGTCGTGGTCCAACGGATCGAGACGTTCCTCGGGGGCTGACCGCGCGGTCAGAACTCCTCGTCGAACGCGACCCTCCCGTCCACGCCCACCTGGTAGGCGGACACGGTGCGCTCGAAGAAGTTGGCCAGCTCCGAGACGTCCTGGAGCTCCATGAACGCGAAGGGGTTCGTGGCGCCGAACCGCTTCGGTAGGCCGAGCCGGGCAAGACGCTGGTCGGCGACGTACTCGAGGTAGCGCCGGGTGTCGGCGACCGAGAGACCGGGCACGCCCTCGGCCAGCATGTCCTCGGCGAAGGCCGTCTCGGCGTCGACCGCCTCCTCCAGCATCGTGGTCACGTGCTCGGAGAAGAGCGCGTCGAACAATTCCGGTTCTTCCGCGCGGACGGTGTCGATGACGTCGAAGGCGAAGCTCATGTGCGCGCTCTCGTCGCGGAACACCCAGTTGGTGCCGGCGGCGAGCCCGTTCAAGAGCCCCTTGGAGCGGAGGAAATATACGTAGGCGAACGCGGCGAAGAAGAACAGCCCTTCGATGCAGGCCGCGAAGCAGACCAGGTTCAAGAGGAAGGCCTGACGGTCCTCTGCGGACTCGATGCGGTCGATCGCCCCGAGCGAGTCGATCCAGCGGAAGCAGAACTGCGCCTTTCTCCGGATGGAGGGGATGCGCTCGACCGCGGCGAAAGCCTCGGCACGCTCGTGGTCATCGACGAGGTAGGTGTCGAGCAGGGTCAGGTAGAACTGGACGTGCTGCGCCTCTTCGAACAGCTGACGCGACAGGTAGAGCCGCGCTTCGGGCGCGTTCACGTGCCTGTACAGGTTCAGCACGAGGTTGTTGGCGACGATGGAATCGCCGGTGGCGAAGAAGGCCACCAGCCGCTTCACCAGGCGTTGCTCGGCCGGCAGAAGGCGACGGTCGAGGTCGGCCACGTCGTCGGAGAGGTCGACCTCCTCCACCGTCCAGGTGTTGGCGATGGCCGCCCGGTAGCGCTCGTAGAACTGCGGGTAGCGCATGGGACGGAGGGTGAGGTCGAGGCCGGGGTCGAGGAGCGACCGGCGCTGCGCCACGGGGCCCGGAGGCGCGCCGGGAGAAGCGACGGGAGTGAAGGGCTCGGTGAGTGCCATCAGTCGCACGCCTCGCAGGCCTGTGGGTTCTCCAGGGAACAGGTCACCGCCGCGGCATCGGGCCCGCTTTCGGGCCGCATGGCCACGACGTTCGCGTCTGGGGTCGGAACGGTGGCCGCCGCGATACGGGTGGCCGGGCGGGAGCGCAGGTAGTAGGTCGTCTTCAGTCCCTGCTTCCAGGCATGCAGGTACATGGACGACAGCTTGCCGATCGTCGGCGCCGCCACGAAGAGGTTGAGCGACTGGCTCTGGTCGATGAACGCGCCGCGATCGGCCGCCATGTCGATGAGCGAGCGCATGGGAATCTCCCACGCAGTGCGGAAACGCGACCGGACGGCGGCCGAGAGCTCGTCGATGCCCTGGACGGACCCGTCGGCGGCCTTGATCTTGGCTCGAATCTGCTCGTCCCACTTCCCAAGTCGCTGCAGCTCGCGCACGAGGTAGGTGTTCACCTGGAGGAACTCCCCCGATAGGGTCTCCCGCTTGAACAGGTTGGACACCTGCGGCTCGATGCACTCGTAGCAGCCGGCGATGGAAGCGATGGTCGCCGTGGGGGCGACGGCCACGAGGAGCGAGTTGCGCAGCCCGTGCCGGGCGATCCGCTCCCTGAGCGGCTGCCAGCGCTCGGGCTCGGACGGCGCCACGCCCCACAGGTCGAACTGCAGCCGACCCCCGGCCGCGTGCGTCTCGGCGAACGTCTCGTGCGCGCCGTGGGCCTCCGCCAGCTCGCTCGACGCCCAGAGGGCCCAGAAGTAGATGTCCTCGGCGACGCGGCGTGAGAGGCGGCGGGCCTCGTCGCCGTCGAAGTCGAGGCCGAGGTGGAAGAAGACGTCCTGCAATCCCATCACCCCGAGCCCGACCGGCCGCCAACGCGCGTTGGAGGCCGCCGCACGGGGGGTCGGGTAGAAGTTGCGGTCGACGACCCGGTCCAGGAACGGGACCGCGATCCTCACGATCTCTCCCAGGCGTTCGAAGTCGAACGCGCCGTCGCGGACGAGCCGGCCCAGGTTGATCGACCCGAGGTTGCACACCGCCGTCTCGGCGTCGGAGCTGACCTCGACGATCTCGGTGCACAGGTTCGAGAGGTGGACCACCCGGCCCGGGACTGCCGTCTGGTTGCACGTCCGGTTGGCCGCGTCCTTGAAGGTCATCCACCCATTGCCGGTCTCTGCGAGCGTGCGCAGCATCCTCGCGTAGAGCTGCCGGGCGGGGACCTGGCGGACGAACTTCCCGGCATTCTCGGCGCAGACGTAGGCCTCCTCGAACGCCGGGCCGTGGAGGTCGCAGAGCTCCGGCACCTCCTTGGGGTCGAAGAGCGACCACACCCAGTCGTGCTCGACCCGCTGCATGAACAGGTCGGGGACCCAGTTGGCGATGTTGATGTGGCGCACCCGGCGGGACTCGTCACCCGTGCTGTCGCGCAGCTCGAGGAAGTCCTCGACGTCGGCGTGCCAGGTCTCCAGGTAGACGCATGCTGCCCCCTTGCGCCTGCCGCCCTGGTTGACCGCGGCCACCGATGCGTCGAGCGTCTTCAGCCACGGCACGATTCCGTTCGACAGCCCGTTGGTCCCACGGATGAGCGAGCCCCGGGAGCGCACCCGGTGGAAGGCGAGCCCGATCCCCCCCGCGTGTTTGGAGAGCCGCGCGACGTCGCCGTAGGTCTCGTAGATGGAGTCGAGCTCGTCACGGGGCGAGTCCACGAGGTAACAGGACGACATCTGCTCGTGGGCGGTGCCCGAGTTGAACAGCGTGGGGCTGGAGGGCAGGTACTCGAGCCTCGACATGAGCCCGTAGAGCTCGATCGCCTCCTCCGCGCTCGTGGAGAGCCCGCAGGCCACCCGCAGGAAGAAGTACTGGGGGGTCTCGAGCACCCGGCGCGTCTCAGGGTGGCGCAGGAGGTAGCGGTCGTAGACCGTGCGCAGCCCGAACAGCTCGAACCGCTCGTCGCCGCAGGCGTCCACGGCGTCGTTCAGCTTCCGGGCGCAGCCGGCCACGAAACCTGCCGTCTCGTCGCCCACGACCCCCAGGAGGCGCGCGGCGGCCACGGCCTGAGAGAAGCAGTGGATGTCTTGGTTCGCGACCTCCTTGGCGATGACCGTGGAGAGCAGCCGAGCGGCCAACCGGGAGTAGTTGGGCTCCTCGGCCATGAGCGCCGTGGCAATCCGGATCGACAGGGAGTCGAGCTCCTCGGTGCTGGTCCCGTCGCACAGCCCGCTGATCGTCTGGGTGGCCACCCGCAAGGGGTCCACGCCCTCCAAACCCTCGGCGCACCTCGCCACGGCACGGACGATCTTCCCCACGTCCACCGACTCGAGCGACCCATCGCGCTTGCGCACCCGCATCGGGGTCGCCGCCGGCTCTTGCGCCTCGGTCCGCCTCCTCGTCTCCACGAGCGTCATCGCCTTCTTCCCTTCGCCGAGCTGTCCTCCTGAGTTGCCCGAACCACAAGATCTGGGGAGGGCGCCCCAGAGGGACACAAGATGTGGTACTGATTACACCCTCGTAACTACAC
>JBOGGB010000560.1:0-1550 GCA_050743605.1 Acidimicrobiales bacterium | reverse complement strand
CTGGGCACGAAGGCGACGACGAAGTCGACAGAGCCCTCGTAGCCAAGCTGATAGCGCCGCTTCGAGAGCGCCTCGGTGTGCTCACGGAGCTGGCGGGCGTGGCGCTTCATGCACTCGTCCCTGAGCACGGGATCTTCGGTCTCGGCCCCCTCTAAGAACGCGTCGAGCGGGACCTTCGCGTCGACGATCACCTGGCGGGCGTTCGGCAGGTGCACCACGAGGTCTGGTCGCTGGACAGCGCCGGTGGCGCCCACCATCGGGACCTGCTCGTCGAAGTCGCAGTGCTCGAGCATCCCCGCGAGCTCGACGATCCGGCGAAGCTGCTGCTCTCCCCACGCCCCGCGTACCTCTGGTCGGCGCAGTGCGGTGACCAGGCTCGCGGTCTCCTTCTTAAGGCCGGCGTTGGCTAGGACGAGCTGCTCTATCTGACCCTTCAGCTCGCCGTGCAGCTGGGCGTTCTTATGCTGGAGCTCGTCGACCTGGCGCCGGTACCGCTCGAGCTGCTCGGCGACGGGGCGGACGAGGTCGGAGACCGCCACCTGGAGCACCTTCGAGCGCTCGTCGAGGTCGGCTCCCTGGCGTTCGTCGTGGTGCTGAGTGACCTGGTGGAGCTGGTCGGCAGCCGCGCGAGCAGACGCCTGGGTGATCTCGGCGACGGCGGTCTGGACGACCGTGTCGCGCTCGCCCTTCAGCTGCATGGCGCGGCCCCTCCACCACAAGGAGGCGACCAGCGCGCCGAGCGCGAGGCCGACGACCAGTCCTACGAAGAAGAACACGATGGTGTGCATGCCCGGACACTAGACAGACGGTGCGCGACGGCGGTGCTGTGAGCATCGCTCAGATCTCGGCGCCCCCTGTCTCGGGGTGGTCCAGCTCGTCGTAGAAGGGGAGGTGCTCGAAGACTGCCGGAGGGTCGCGCCACAGTGCCCGACCACCGCCGGCCGCTGTCTGGGGCGTGTCCTGCGCGGCTCGGATGGCCCTCCACACGCGCTCGGGCGTGCACGGCATCGCGACGTGTCGCACACCGAGGTGCGAGAGCGCGTCCACGAGCGCGTTGTGCACCGCGGGAGTCGACCCGACGGTAGGTGACTCACCGACGCCCTTCGCGCCGAGCGGGTTCATGAACGTCGGAGTCTCGACGCTTGCGGTCTCGATCGGCGGTACCTCGGCGGCGCTGGGCATCGCGTAGTCCGCGAGAGTCGCGGTCACCGGGTTGCCGAGGGCGTCGAAGAGCTTCTCTTCCCACAGCGCCTGGGACATCCCCTGGACCACGCCGCCCTGCTGCTGGCCGGCGACCAGGAGCGGGTTCAGCACGCGTCCGCAGTCGTCCACGGCGACGTGGCGCAGCGGACGCACGGCACCGGTCTCCATGTCGACCTCGACGACCGAGACGTGCGCTCCCGAGGGGAACGTCGAGCCCTGCTGGCGGAAGTCGACCTGGGACGCGAGCGCTCCGGGCAGGCCGGACGACTGGGGCAGGCCGGGCGACTGGGGCGCTCCGGGCAGGCCGGGCGACTCGGGCGCTCCTGAGGCCGCAAGCGTCGCCACGT
>JBOGGB010000559.1:0-10272 GCA_050743605.1 Acidimicrobiales bacterium | reverse complement strand
GCTCTCGACGGTGAAGCTCATCGCCGAGCCCTGGGACGTGGGCCCCGACGGCTACCGCCTCGGGCGCTTCCCCCAGGGCTGGTCCGAGTGGAACGGTGCCTACCGCGACTGCGTCCGGCGCTTCTGGCGCGGCGACCCCGGCCAGGTGCCCGAGCTCGCCTCGAGGCTCACGGGATCGAGCGACATCTACGGCCATACCGGGCGGCGCACCTATGCCAGCGTGAACTTCGTGACCTGCCACGACGGGTTCACGTTGACGGACCTCGTGAGCTACGAGCACCGGCACAACGAGGCGAACGGCGAAGGGGGCGCGGACGGCGCCTCTGGTAACGACAGCCGCAACTGGGGCGTGGAAGGACCTAGCGAATCGGCCCGCGTCCAGCGTCTGCGTGACCGCATGAAACGCAACTTCCTGACCACCCTGATGTGCTCCCAGGGCGTGCGCATGCTGCTCGGAGGCGACGAGATCGGCCGCACCCAGGACGGCAACAACAACGGGTACTGCCAGGACAACGAGATCAGCTGGGTCGACTGGACCGTGGGCGAGACCGGGATGGACCTGCTCGACTTCGTCCGCCAGCTGGTGGGGATCGTGTCGGAGAACCCGATCCTGCGCCGCAGGAACTTCCTCAGCGGGGAGCTGGTCTCGGGCACCCAGATGAAGGACGTCACCTGGATCCGCCCCGACGGCGAGGAGATGAAGGAGGACGACTGGGCGGACCCCGAGAACCGCACGCTCGGGATGCTCCTCTACGGGCGCGCGGTGGACGAGGTCGACGCGCGCGGCCGTTCGGCCCGTGGCGAGACGTTGCTCCTCCTATTGAACGCAGGGATGCGCCCGCGTCCCTACACCCTCCCGAAGGTCGCCGAGCCGGGGCGCTGGGAGGAGCTCGTGAACACGAACCGGCCCCCCCGCTTCTCGAGGGAGGTGCGCGGGACCACCGTCAGCCTCCCGGCGCAGTCCAGCCTGCTCCTGCGCCGGGGCGTGACGCCCCCGGCGCCGCGGGCTCAGCCCGAGAGGGAGTCCGCGGGCACCGGGGAGCGGACCGGAGGCTCGGAGCGCGGCAGCTCGGCTGCGGGAGGCTCGAGCTCGGGAGGTTCGAGAGGCGTGTCCGGAGGCAGGAAGCCGGCCCGGGCAGGCGGGGCGCCGCGCGTGTCCCCGGAGGCTTGAACCGCGTCCCAGAGCTCCTCTCGGTAGACGCGGCGGTTCGGAGCGTCGACTCCGATCCGTACGTAGCTGCCTGCGGGCCGGATGAGGGTGACGCTGAGCTCGTCGCCGATCGCGCTGCCGCCGAAGGTAAGGGTGGGGTTGCCCTTGGAGATGGAGGTGATCGCCACCCACAGGTCGTCGCCGATCTCGACGCGTTCGCCGGGGTGGCGGTCGATGGCGAGCCCGGCGCGCGCCGCGCTCGCGGGGTCCTCCCCTGCAGGCGCGGTGATCCGCACCCGGTCACCGTGGAACTGGACGCTCGACATCGGGACGATCTCGAGCCGGGCCTCGCTCGGCGAGACCACCGTCGCCGAGACACGCAGGTCCCTGAGCGACCCTGAGGCACACATGCCGATCCAGACGCGCCGGTCGGTCACAGACAGCACCGTCACCCGAAGGTCCGGTTCGATCACGATCGACTCGCCTGGCCGGCGATTGAGCACGAGCATGGACGCCCCTCCGTCCTGACTGTGGGCCTCAACCGTAGTTGGCATCCGGGAGCCATGCGTAGCTCTTCCCTTGGCGCTACCTCCCGGCGGGCGCCAATGCCTCGAGCACCATGCGGGCGTGCCGCAACGCGGACCGAGGATCGGCATCGGGCGCTCCGACGAGCGGGTCGAAATTCAGGTCGACGAACGCCTCGGTCATGCCGGTGGCGGCGAGCGTGCGCAGGTCCTCGCGAACCTCGGCGAGAGTCCCGGTGAGCGGTGCGCGCGTCGTCGACCGGACCTTCACGACTGCCCGACACACGAACCTGAGCGAGTGGGGGTCCCGCCCCGCCTCGGCCGCGGCAGCGCGGACGACGGCGATCGAGCCCGCGAGGGAGCCGACCTCCGCCCGGCTGCTGCTGATCCAACCGTCCGCCATTCGCCCGGCCCGGCGCAGCGAGGCTACGGCCGTCCCCCCGAACAGGACTGGCGGGTGGGGGCGCTGGAGCGGCTTCGGATCGACCCGGGAGCGCGGCACCCGGAAGTACGGCCCCTCGTACTCGACGATGTCGTCGCACCAGATCGCGCGCAGGCAGCGCACGAAGTCCGCGGTGCGCCCCCCCCGGTGGTCGTACGGGACGCCGGAGGCCGCAAACTCCTCCCTCATCCATCCGAGGCCGATCCCGACGTCGAGACGACCGCCCGAGAGGTGGTCGATCGTCGTGAGCGGCTTCGCGAGGACGATCGGGGAGTAGAAGGGGGCGTTCAGCACTGCGACTCCGAGCCGCGCCCTCGAGGTCCTCCCCGCGAGGAACGCGAGCATGGCGAGCGGGTCCTGGACGCTCCGGTACTGGGGGTCGAGCACGTGACCGCCGCGCTCGTCGACCGGGGCGAGCAGGCGCTGGAAGGTCCACAGCGAGCGGTAACCGAGCTCTTCGGCCCACTCGGCCACGCGGGCGCAGCATTCCGCGGTCGCCCACGAGCCGGACACCGGGACCGCGCAGCCGATCTCCATGCTCACCGCCGTCTCTGCCCTCGACCGCCCCGAGCACGGCCTCGCCACGTGCTCCCGAGGAGCGCCGCGATAGCGAGCAGCGGCAGCGCGACGACGTCCGCCGCGCGCTCGTGGCGGAGCCCGAACGCGACGCCGACGAGGACCAGCACGGCCACGAACAGCTCGGGGGTGTCGCCGACGAGGAAGTCCCACCAGAAGCGGCCGATCGCGCGCGCTCCGCGGGCCACCGCTCGGCTCACGGCGCGGTCCGCAAGAGCGCGACGGCACCAGCGGCGACCGCGGCGAACACGCCGATGAGCACCGGGATGGAAAGGTCGCTCCCCGGCCAGCGGACCCCCGCTCCTTCGCCCAGCCAGAACACCCCGAAGCTGGTCAGCATGATGCCGACCACCGTCTTTATCGTGTTCTCCGGAACCTTGGCGAGATGGCGGGAGACGACCAGCCCGACCGCCGCGACGAGGACGACTGCCGCAGCGGCGGCGGCCGACGCGTCGCCAAGGTCGTGCTGGCTGGCGCCGAGGCTGATCACGATGAGCACCACCTCCAGGCCCTCGAGGAGCACTCCTTTGAACGCGACGAGAAGTCCGACGCCGTCTCGCCGCCCGCGCGCCGACGTGGAGGCGCGGAGCGACGCCGACGTCTCCTCGTAGATGGCGTCCTCGTCGTGCTTCGGCTTGTGCCCGCTCGCGCGCAGTATCGCCTTGCGGAGCCACGAGAGCCCGAGAACGCCCAGCAGCGCGCCCACGACCACGCGCAGCGCGTCGATCGGCACGTAGTGGACGAGAGGAACGCCCACGGCCCCGACGAGCACGGCCAGGACGAGCAGTGCGAGGGCCGTCCCTTCCATCGCCGAACGCCACCCGCGGGTGGCGCCAGAGGCGACGACGATGGTCAGCGCCTCGACCGCCTCGACGCTGCACGCGCCGAAGACGGTGAGGACGAGGATGACGGTGGCGGTGCGCAACGGGGTGGTCCCTGCTCGGGGGGTGCTACGAACCGGCCCCGTCGAGGACGACGACGGACCGGAGCACCTCGCCGCGCTGCATGCGCTCGAAGGCGACTTCCACCCCGTCGAGAGGGATCGTCTCCGTGATGAACCGGTCGAGGTCGAGCCGACCCTGGAGGTACAGGTCGATCAGCATCGGGAAGTCGCGGGTGGGAAGGCAGTCGCCGTACCACGACGACTTCAGCGCGCCACCCCTGCCGAAGAGCTCGAGCATCGGAAGGTCGACGTGGGCCGAAGGTGGGGGCACTCCGACCTGGACGAGCACCCCCGCGAGATCCCGCGCGAGGAACGCCTGCTCGTAGGTGTCCGCCCGGCCGACGGCCTCGACCACGACGTCGGCGCCGTTGCCTGTCGTGAGCGCGCGGATCGCCTCGACGGGGTCGGCCGCAGAGGAGTTGACGGTATGGGTGGCGCCGAAGTCTCGAGCCCACGCGAGCTTGCGGTCGTCGACGTCGACCGCGATGACCGTGCGCGCTCCGGCGATCACCGCGCCGGCGATGGCCGCGTCGCCGACACCGCCGCAGCCGATGACCGCCACCGTGTCCCCCCGGGACACTCCGCCGGTGTGGACTGCCGCGCCGAATCCGGCCATGATGCCGCAGCCGACGAGACCCGCCGCCTCGGGCCGCGCGGCGGGGTCCACTGGTACCGCCTGGCCGGCGGCCACGAGGGTGCGCTCGCAGAACGCGCCGATGCCGAGCGCGGCGGTGAGGGGCGTGCCGTCCTCCAACGTCATGGGCTGGCGCGCGTTCTGGCTGTCGAAGCAGTACCACGGACGCCCACGCCGGCAGGACCGGCACGCGCCGCAGGGTGCCCGCCAGGCGACCACGACGTAGTCGCCGGGCGAGAGGTGGTCGACACCCACGCCGAGCTCCCGCACGAAGCCGGCCGCTTCGTGCCCCAAGAGGAACGGGAAATCGTCGTTGATCGCCCCTTCTCGGTAGTGGAGGTCCGTGTGGCACACGCCGCAGGCCCGCACCTCGACGACGACCTCCCCTGGCCCAGGGTCGGGCACCACGACGGGCACCACCTCGACGGGCGCCCCCCTGCCGGCCGCCACCACTCCACGTACCGTCGCAGGCATCGCCGCCTCCAGGATGGTCGGTCACTCCGTGCGTCCACGGGCGCGGCGCCCGCTGGCGGCGCGCCGTCGGCACCTTATCGAGCGAGTGCCTCGGCGAGCCGGTCGAGCAAGGGGAGCTGGCCCGGCAGCAGCTTGCTCCTCGCCTCGGCGAGCGTGCACCACGCGGCGCGGTCGACCTCGGGGAAGCGGCGCATCGTGCCGGAGCGGGGCGGCCACTCCATCTCGAAGGTGACGCTGCGCGCGGACGTCGCGTCCAGATCTCCGGCGACGGCCCAGGCCCGCACGCGCTTGCCCGACGCCTGGACCACCTCGCCCAGAGGGGTGCGCCGGCCTGCCGGCACCGGCACGCCGAGCTCCTCTGCGAACTCCCGCTCGGCCGCGGCGAGCTCGTCCTCGCCTTCGCCGACCTCGCCCTTCGGGATCGACCACCATCCGTCGTCTCGCCGGGCCCAGTAGGGGCCGCCGGGGTGCACGAGGAGCACTTGGAGTGCCCCTTTCACCCCTGACGCCCCTGTCACCCATGACGCCCTCGTCGCCTCTCCTGGGACGCCGGCTGCCTCCCCGCCGACCTTGCGTCGGTAGACGAGCAGGCCGGCGCTCCGTTTCGGCACGGGGTCAGTCGGGCGCCGAGCGGAGCCAGGCGTCCACCCCGCCCGCGAGGTTCGAGGCGGGCCACCCTGCGCCCCTGAGGGCCTCGGCGGCGATCGCGGCGCGCACCCCTGCGTGGCAGACCACGACGATCGGCGCGTCCGAGGGCAGCTCCTCGGACCGCGCGCCGAGCTCGCCGAGCGGAATGTGGTGCGCTCCTGGGAACCGCCACTCCGCAACCTCTTCGGGCTCCCTGACGTCGAGGACGAAGAGGTGCTCGCCGGCGTCCTGCCGGGCGCGCAGCTCCTGCGGAGAGATGTCGGTCGTCATGTTCTCCTCGATGGCTACCCCGTGCGCTCCAGGCAATGCATAGCGCGTCCGCTCCCGGACGGGGTGCGCGTGCGACGAGACGACGTGCGGGTGCGGGTGCGGGGGTTCAAGGGTCGGAGCGGACCCGTTGGTAGGCTCGGCCGGATGGGCACGGCCCGCGACCCGCGGCAGCGCGACCCGCGGCACCGTGACCTTGTGCAAGAGGGCGAGGAGCTGCTGGCAGAGGTCCGCCCCCATCCGATCGTGGTGGTCGGCCCGGTCCTGCTCCTCGGGGTCGCAGTCGCGGGCGCGGCCACGATCGCGGTCCGCTATCCGGGCGCGCCCCTCGCGGTGGCATGGCTGCTCGCGGCGATGATCGTCCTCCCGGCGCTGTGGCTGCTTGCCCGAGTGCTCCGCTGGCGCTCCGTGCGGTTCGTCGTCACGACGAACCGGCTGCTGTACCGGAGAGGGGTCGTCGGGCGCGACGTCGTCCAGCTCCGCTTCCGACGAGTCGCGGAGGTCCACCTCAGCCAGACTGCCGGCGGGCGCCTCATCGGGTGCGGGCGACTCGTCTTCGAGGTCGCAGGCTCCGACTCCCCCCTGGTCGTCGAGGACGTCCGCCGCCCCCGGCGGCTCCAACGCGTGATCACGGCCCAGTTGGACCGTTTCGACCTCCCCTACGACCCTTACGATCCCCTTCGGGAGCGCGGCGCCAGGACGTCGCCGGTCCCGGCGGGGACGGCGCGAGCCCAGGGGATGCCCCAGGGGAGGCGCGGCCGCCAGGACTCCAGGGCGCAGCCCTGGGGCGACACCCCGCCGCACGGTCTCCCGCGGGGCGACGGCGAGGCCGACGCTGCCACCATCCCCGAACAGATCCTCCAGCTCGACGAGCTCCGCCGCCGGGGGATCCTCTCGGAGCACGAATTCGCGGCCAAGAAGGCCGAGCTCCTCGGACGGCTTTAGGTCGCCGCGCCCGATGAGACCTCGGCCAGAGCTGCGGGACCTGATCGCCGTCCCCTCCGGCATGCCCCCGCTCGGCGCTGCCGACGTCGAGGGCAGCGACCTCGTGGGTCGACCGCGCACCCTGCGGCTCGCGTCGCCGGGTTGCTGGACCCTCCTGCTCTTCCTCGGCTCTCACTGCGACGGCTGCGCCCCGTTCTGGACCGTGCCGCGCACGCCGAGCGCATGTGGGCTCGAGCCTCAGGACGCGGCGATCGTCGTGACCCGAGGTCCCGGCACCGAGGTTCCTGCCGTGCTCGCGACGCTGATGGGCAAGGATCCTCCCGACGGGTCCGAACCCCTCTGCATGTCGGACACGGCGTGGCGCACCTACCGGGTGCACGGCGCCCCCTTCTACGTGCTCCTCGACGGCGTGGAGGTGGCGACCGAGGGTGTGGCATGGAGCCTGGAGCAGGTGTCCGCCGAGGTGGCGCGCGCTCGGCGATCGCCCGACGGGCGCACGGCCGCCCGCGCGTGAGACGCTGGCTGGCTGTATGGACTCCGAGCTTGTCTCGGTCCGGACCGACCACCGGACCGTCACCGACGTCACCGAGTTCGTCGCCGCCTTCTGCGCGGGCAAGGGCGACGGGCTCTGCAACGTCCTCGCGCCCCACGCGACCGCCGGCCTCTCGCTCATGGAGACCGGCGCCGCCTCCGAGGGCGACCTCGAGGCGCTGCTCGAACGGCTCCTGCCGCGAGACGACCGCTACCAGCACCGTCACGGATCTGTAGGCCACGGGGCGGACCATCTGCTGCCGGTGCTCGTGTGCCCGTCGTTGACGCTGCCGGTAGAGGAGGGCCGCCTGCTGCTCGGCACGTGGCAGTCGGTCGTGCTGGTCGATACGAACCAGGACAATCCGACCCGTCAGCTTCGCTGCACGTGGCTGTCCGCCGGAGGCTGAGCAGCCCGCTGTGTGTCACCGGACTCTGTATGTCACAGCCTTCCGTCATGCTGTCTTCGGCAGGTGATCCAGTGCGGCGCGGAGGGTGCCGTGCGAAAGGGGACGGCGATGGACACGATCACGGTGGAGTGTGGCTCCTGCGTGCTGCAAGGCGGCGACGCGTGCGAGGACTGCGTCGTCACGTTCCTGCTCGGCCGGGACCCCGATGACGCAATCGTCATCGACGCCGAAGAGGCCCGGTCCCTCCGACTGCTCGAGCAGGCGGGGCTGCTGCCGTCGCTCAGGTTCCAGGGCCGCGCCGGCTGATCGCCCGCCAGGCGCGGCGGCGCAGGCAGGACGTTGAGGGTGCCGTGACCCAGCCAAGGCACCTGCTGGTCACGAACGACTTCCCGCCGAAGGTGGGCGGCATCCAGGCCTACCTGTGGGAGCTGTGGCGGCGACTGGACCCCGCGAGCCTCGTCGTGCTCACCGCACGCTCGGATCCAAGCTCACGAGGCTTCGACGCGGCCGCGGCCGCGGAGGGGATCCGTGTGGAGCGGGTGCCTGGTCGCCTCCTCTACTTCCCGACGCCCGGCGTCCGCGCGCGTATCGTGTCGCTCGCATCGGAGGTGGGAGCCACGCTGGTGCTCCTCGATCCCGTCCTGCCGCTCGGGCTGCTCGGCCCGCAACTGGGCGTCCCCTACGGCGTGGTGCTCCACGGGGCGGAGGTTGCCGCTCCGGCCAGGTTGCCGGTGACGCGCGACCTCGTGGCGCGGGTGCTCGAGGGGGCGTCGGTCGTCGTGTCGGCAGGTCGCTATCCGGCGTCCGCGGCCGTCCGCGCGCTCGCCGCGGCGGGCCGGGATCGCGAGGCCATCGGGAGCGCCCCTCGCCCGCACATCGTCGAGGTGCCGCCTGGTGTCGACTGCGCACGATTCGTTCCGCTGGACGCCCAGGCGCGCGCTGCTGCCCGCATCCGGCTCTGCCTGCCGGTCGACGCGCCGCTCGTCGCGAGTGTGAGCCGGCTGGTACCTCGCAAGGGCATGGACGTCCTCATCGAGGCGGTCCGGCGCCTGCGCGTGTCGTACCCGGACCTCTTGCTCGTGATCGCCGGCACCGGGCGCGACGCCGCGCGGCTCGAGGCGCTCGCGCGGCGCGGCGCGGCGCCGGTGCGATTCCTCGGGCGCGTGAGCGAGGAGGACAAGCGGTGGCTTCTCGGCTCGGCAGATGTGTTCGCGATGGCATGCCGCAGTCGCTGGCGTGGCCTCGAGGAGGAGGGGTTCGGCATCGTCTTCCTCGAGGCGGCTGCGTCCGGGACGCCGCAGGTCGCCGGCGACAGTGGGGGGGCGGCGGAGGCGGTCGACGACGGCGTGACCGGGATCGTCGTGCGACGGCCCCGGGACCCCGGTGAGGTAGCTGGGGCGCTCCGCCGGCTCCTCGCCGACTCCGAGCTGCGCCGGCGCATGGGCGGCGCGGCGCGTGAGCGGGCATGCCGCACCTTCGAGCACAGCGTGCTGGCAGGAAAGCTGGCCGCTGCCCTTGCGGAAGTGCAAGGCTGATCCGGCCTGAACCCAGGCTGGCTGACGGGGAGGAACAAGGTGGCGGAACAAGCCACGGAGCACGTGACGGTCGCGGCGGCGCCCGAGCGGTGCTACGCGGTCGTGACCGACGTCGAGCGCTACCAGGAGTGGGCGGCCGACATCAAGCAGGTCACGGTCCACCGCCGCGACGACCAGAACAGGCCGCTCCTCTGCACCTTTCGTGCCGCCGCGTTCGGCAGGAGCACGAGCTACACCCTCGAGTACGACTACTCCGAGGCGCCGCGAATGCTCGCGTGGCGCCAGACCGAGGGGGACATCACCACGAAGCTCGACGGCAGGTACGTCTTCGAGCCCGCCATCGGCGGAGGCACGGAGGTCACCTACCACCTCGAGGTCGAGCTGCGGGTCCCGATCCCCGGGTTCATCAAGCTGCGCGCCGCCAGCCGCATCATGTCGACGGCCCTCCGGGAGCTGAAGGCGCGCGTCGAGTCGGCCGCATGACGCGATGAGCGTGCCGCGGCCGCCCGCGGGGGCCCGCGGGTGGGCTCAGGGCGGTTCGTGGGCCCAGGGCGGTTCGTGGGCCCAGGGCGCCGGGGGTGTGGTGGCGGCTTACGGCGTGGACCTGGGCGGGACGAAGGTCCTGGCGGTGGCAGTCGGCCCGGACGGCGACGTGCTCGCCGAGCGCCGGGCGCCCACCCCTCGCCCGGCCACAGGCGCCGGCACCGGCGAGACCGCCGGCACGCTGGCCGACGCGGTCGCCGCGCTGCTCGATGAGGTGCGCGTCGACGTGGTCGCCCAGGAGCGTGGAGTCGTCGCCTCCCACGGCGAGGTCCCGATCGGGATCGGCGTCGCCGGGCTGGTCGACGGCGAGGGCGTCGTGGCCCTCTCGCCCCACCTGCCGTGTGCCCGTGGCGCGCGACTCGGCCAGCTCGTCGCGTCGCGCCTCGACACCGGAAGGCGGGCCACCGCCGCCCCGATCCGGGCGCACAACGACGCCAATTGCGCCGCGTTCGCAGAGCTGCGCCTCGGGTCGGCCAGGGGCATGCGCGACGGCGTCGTGATCACGCTCGGGACCGGCATCGGGGGCGCGCTCGTCCGTGACGGGCGGGTGCACCCCGGCGCACGCAGCTTCGCCGGCGAGGTCGGCCACATGGTCGTCGATCCGAAGGGGCCGCCCTGCCCGTGCGGAGGCCGGGGCTGCTGGGAGCAGTACG
>JBOGGB010000558.1:0-2948 GCA_050743605.1 Acidimicrobiales bacterium | reverse complement strand
ACGAGAGGCGTGAGCGGGAAGACGACGAAGTGTTCGGTGACCGCCCAGTCGTGGATCATCGCCGGGTATGGCGGGAGGATCCAGGCTTCGTGGATGATCCTGCCGCCGGCATCCGCCTCGTAGTACGCGATGTCGGGGGTCGACTCCCCCTTGGCGGCATAGCCGAAGAAGACGAGCTCGCCCGTCACAGGGTCGACCTTCGGATGCGCGGTGGCAGTCAGGCTCTTGACCGCGCCGTCCCAATCGAAGACGCCGATGGTCTCGAGAGTGTCAGGATCGATCTCGATCGGATGGCTGTCCTCCTTCGAGGCAAGTAGACGCCCGCCGTGGAAGTAGACGTTCGTGTTCGCCAACCCTCGGACAACGCCTGCGACACGGGGATCGTCGGTGTAAGGGTTACGATAGGACCCGAACAGGGCTTGGCGCGCTTCTCGCTCTGCAGCAAAGCGCGGGGTGCGCACATAGCGGGAGCGGAAGTCCACGTGCCCGCCGGAGAACCGGAAGCTCGTGACCATCCCATCCCAGTTGAACGGCATGTCGTCGCCGTTGCGCGCCGGGTACTGAGGGTCCAGCTGCACTCGATAGAAGGTCCCGTCGAGCTGGGAAGGCACCTCGCCTTGGGTGCACTCGACGTCGTAGAGGTCGCCCTCGAAGCGCATAGGGCGGTTGAAGTCGGCATAGATCGGCGACTCGGGAAACCGGGCCATTGCGCGAAGGTAACACTGCAACCACCTTCACGAGTCGGCGCTTGGCGCGCCCTGGATGACGACAGCTGTCCGCTTCGGCCGTCGGGCCGGCTCGCCGGGGAGTCCCACGAGACCGTCAAGGGTCGGTAAACACCATCGCGACGGACGCTGGTACCATCCGGTCCCGTGGACGCGAGCGTTCCTTCGGACGAGGATGCTCTGCGGGCGCGGCTTCGTCGTGCGCAGTCTGCGCGACCCCACAGCGGCAAGGCCGCTTCTGTGGCGGGCTCTGTTATGGGCCGCTCTTTGAGCGACGCGAGCACCGTTGCGCTGCTCGGCGAGCGCATTCGAAAGGCGCGCCTCCAGCGGGCCATCGGCGTCAGGGAGCTCGCCAGGCACGTCGACTGCTCTGCCAGCATGATCTCGCAGATCGAGAAGGGGATGACGAACCCCTCGGTGAGCACGCTCTACTCGATCAGCCGGGCGCTGGGGATCTCGACTGACAGCCTCATCGCCGGCGCCGATCTGCGTCCGACGAGCGCAGTAAACGACGTCGATCGGGGCTCGCGGCTGACGTCGAGCACATTGGCGACGCGCAGGGCGGCCGTCGTGCTCCGGCCAGCGGAGCGCCGCGTCATCAATCTCGAAAGAGGCGTCTGCTGGGAGCAATTGATGCCGGTCCCGGAGAGTAACGCCGAGTTCATGGAGGTGACGTACGGCGTTGGTGGAGGCTCTACCGAGGGGGAGCATGCCATCAGGCACAACGGTCGCGAGTACAGCGTCATCCTCGAGGGTCGGCTATCGGTCCAGATCGGCTTCGAGCAGTACGTGCTCGACCCAGGAGACTCGATGGCATTCGACTCCACGATCCCCCATCGCTTCTGGAACGCCGGTTCCGTACCTGTTCGCGGCATCTGGTTCGTCGCGGACCGGTGGCCGGCAAGTGACGACCTCTAGAGCGCTCGTCGCCCGCGTCGCCCGCGTCGCCCGCCGTCGCGACTGATCAGCGGTTCGGCGGGACGTCCGGGGTCCTCCCCGAGCGCAGCTGGAGGTATGGCAGGAGAGCCATGAAATCCAGGTCCCCGAATCCGCCGTCGCAACCTTCCCGGGCTTCTTGTGCTACGAGGTCCGCGACGGGGACCGTGACGTCGACGGCGTCGGCTGCGTCGTGAGCCAATCGAAGGTCCTTGAGTGCCATCGCGAGAGTGAAGGTCGCTCCGAAGTCCCGCGTCAGCAGCGCCGGAGCTTTGTAGGCGATGAAGGGTGACCCGATGGCCGACCGTTGCAGCACTGTCAACAGCACCGGGCGCTCGATCTCCCATGCTTCGGCGAGGACGATGACCTCTGCGAGAAGCGCGGCAGTGCCTGCGAGTAGGGAGTTGACCGCCAGCTTCACCACCCGTGCGGTCTCTCGCGGGCCGACGTAGGTCACAGTTGGCCCGATCAGCTCGAGGAGGGGCCGCACGGATTCGACCTCGCCTGGATCTCCAGAGACGATGAGCGACAAGTTGCCCGCCGCGAGCACGCCGGGGTTCCCGCTCACCGGAGCTCGGACGTAGCGGACTTCACGCGTTCGGGCGGCGTCGGCGAGCGCGGCGGACGTGCTGGGTGAGATGGTGCTGAGCTCGATGAGCGTCGCGCCCTGCGGCGCCGCCTCGAGCAGTCCGTCTTCTGCCAGTAGGACGCTCTCGGCCGCTCCGTCGTCGGAGAGGAACGTGCACACCGTGGTGGCCGTCTCCCAGATCGCTGGCAGGTGCGAGGCGGAAGTGGCTCCTTCTGCGACCATCTGTTGGACCGGTGCAGGGCTCCGGTTCCACACGGTGACCGCGGCCCCTTGGCCGAGCAATCGCCTCGTCAGCGCGGATCCCATCTTCCCGAGCCCGACTACGCCGATGTTCACATGCCCTCGCATTCCCTCGTGTCGTCTTCGATGTCGAACGACCGCGTGACGGTGCGTCCCGAGCATATGGGGAGGTGCCCCTTCGCCTCAGGGGAGCCCCAATGCCACCCCAGACCGCCCGAGACCACCCCAGCCCACCCGAGCCCGCCGTCACCCTGCCGCCGCCCTAGATGGGTGTGCGCTGGCGGTATACAAGCCGTTGCGTGCAGCTTGACACATTGGGGGGCCGCGATCAGACTGACGACTACATGAAGGAAAGATGACGCCGCCGCGAGGCAGTGGTCGAACAGGAGGGGGACAGTGGTGCGATCGATCCTGGGGCGCGGCCCGTTTTTCCGCGTGGCGGCGACCGTCATCGGAGC
>JBOGGB010000557.1:0-21728 GCA_050743605.1 Acidimicrobiales bacterium | reverse complement strand
CTTCCGACCCGAGAAGTGCGCGCCGAGCCGCACCACTTCAGGCGGATGTTCTATATCTGGTTTCCCGCCGCGCTGATCGGCTGCCTGATCATCTGGTTCGTGGCCGGACCGCACGTTCCTCCCGGGGACATGACCTCGTCGGCGGTGAACGACCAGTTCGACTTCAACGTCCTGTGGCTCGCAGCCTGGGTCGTCGTCTCGGGCGTGTGGGTCTACATGGGGTACGCGGCCTACATGTGGAGTGCGAGACGCGGCGGTCCCGAGCCAGTCGGCGGGCCAGCAGCGCGTGGGAACCTGAGGGTCCAGTTCACGTGGATCGCCACCACTACCGTGATCGTGCTGGCCGCATTCGTCTTTGGCACGGTCGAGCTCGTCTTCCCGCAAGGTGCAGGAGGCGGGGAGGGGCCGAACCCGATCTGGAAGCCCACGTCAGATCACGTCCTCCCCGTGCAGGTGATCGCCCAGCAGTGGAAGTTCGTCTATCGCTACCCGACCTTCGGGGGCATGGAGACGAACAAGCTTGTCATCCCCGACAACACGTGGATCGCATTCCACGTCACCTCGATCGACGTTATCCACAGTTTCTGGGCGTACCAGATCTCGATCAAAGCGGACGCTAACCCGATGGTCGACGACGTCGCCTACACCTACACCCGCCAGACTGGAACGTTCACAGTCCGCTGCAACGAACTGTGCGGCATCTGGCACGGAGCCATGTACACATATGGCAAGGTGGTGACGAAGGCCCAGTTCATGGCGTGGGGCGAGCGCACCCAGAAAGCGAGCGCCGACA
Organism: Acidimicrobiales bacterium; assembly: GCA_050743605.1. GTDB lineage: Bacteria > Actinomycetota > Acidimicrobiia > Acidimicrobiales > RAAP-2 > JAJYVT01. Next base: position 20,935 of record JBOGGB010000557.1, on the reverse strand, counting down.
ACACGAAGTTCCTCCCTCCATTCGCGTGGACCTACGACCCGACAGCGAACACAGCCACAGGGGTGTTCGCGAACACAAGCGGTCAAGCGCCCTTCGCGAAGATCTCCAAGTACGGCGCGACAACCGCTGCGAGCAAGCTCGTGAAAAACGCCAACAAGTACAACACATTTACAACAACAACATGAGACCCCCCACTGACGAGGTCGTGGACGAGATGGACAGGACGCGGACATGACCGCCGTTCAGGTTGAGGTGTCGCAGACGACCGGGACAACCCCGCCAGCGGCTGGGGGACCCAGCGCAACCCGCTCCTTCTGGAAAAGACCCAACGTCCTGTGGGCGATCTGCCTCGGTGTCGGCGGGTACGCGTTCGGGCACTGGCTCGGCAACGAAATAGCGGGCGGCTACGTCCGCGTTGGAACAGCCCAGTGGAACGACGTCGCGATAGTCCTCGGTCTGACGCTCGGCATCGTCGGTTGGCTGGCCGGGGCCGGCGTTTTCAATTACGCATTCGCCAAGCTGCTGGGGCGTGAGCCGAAGTACAAGCCGGACTCCGAGGGGTGGACGAAGTACCTCACCTACTCGACGGAGCACAAGACCGTCGGAATGCAGTACCTCTTCATGGTCCTGCTCTTCTTCTTCACCGCCGGCCTACTCGCGATGGCGATCCGCACCGAGCTGCTGAGCCCCACGACACACATCATCGGCCCCGGCACCTACATCCAGATCGTTGGCGAGCACGGGACCATGATGATGATGATGGCCTCCTCGCTCGTGCTGGGACCACTGGGGAACTGGCTCGTGCCCATCTTGCTGGGCGCGCGCCGTATGGCCTACCCCCGGATCGAAGCGGCCAGTCTCTGGTGCTTCGCGGCCGGGTACATCACTATCCTGACCGCGCTCGCGCTCGGGGGCTTCCCGACGGGCTGGACCGGCTACGCGCCGCTGCAGACCGAGGCCAACGCGGGCATGGACTCCTACCTCATTGGCTTCGGGGTCGTGGCCGTCGGGATGATTCTCGCAGGGTTCAACATTTTGGTGACCATCGTGGCGTACCGAGCTCCCGGGATGACGTGGGCCCGGCTGCCGATGTTCGTGTGGGGCATGCTCGTGACGGCCGGCCTTCTTACCATGGCCACCCCGGCGCTCGTGGCAGCTGTCTACTTCGGGGTTCTCGACAGAACGGTCGTCACGGAGCTCTACGTCAACACCCACGGCGGAAGCTCCTACCTGTGGGAGAACCTGTTCTGGTTCTTCGGCCATCCCGAGGTCTACATCATGGCGCTGCCAGGCTTCGGGATCGTCGCGGAGATCACTCCGGTCTTCTGTCGAAAACCGCTATTCGCCTATCGAGTCGCAGCCGCGGGCATGGTCGGAGTCGGACTTCTCTCGTTCTTCGTCTGGCAGCACCACCTTTTCATGAGCGGGATCGATCCGGACATGCGTCCGCTCTTCATGCTCACGACCGAGCTCATATCCATCCCGACGGGGTTCATCTACCTCGTCGGACTCGGGACCATGTACAAGGCGAAGATGCGCATGGAAGTGCCCATGCTGTTCTGCGTCGCAGTCTTCTTCAACTTCCTGATCGGCGGCATTACCGGGGTCTTCCTCTCGGACGTGCCGGTCGACGTGACGGTGCACGGGAGCTTCTTCGTCCTCGCGCATTTCCACTACACGATCCTGGGTGGTCTCGTCTTCGCCTTCTTCGGGGGCCTCTACTACTGGATGCCGAAGCTCACCGGGAAGACGATGAACAAGAAGCTCGCCAAGTGGCACTTCTGGACCATGTTCGTGTTCTTCAACCTCACGTTCTTTCCCATGTTCCTGATCGGGTTGTTCGACCAGCCGAGAAGGGTGTTCGAGTACGCGACGCGGCTCACGATTCTGAACGACTTCGCGTCCGTCGCGGCATTCTGCTTCGGGGCCTCGTTCCTCTTCTTCATCGTGAACTTCGCGTGGTCGATCTGGATCAACCCGAGGCGTGCTCCCGCGAATCCGTGGGAATCCCTCGGGATCGAGTGGCAGACGCCCACTCCGGTGCCGGTCTACAACTTCGAGCACATTCCGGTGATCCGCTCGGACCCGTACCACTACGGCGAGCCGGACGCTCCGGAGTTGGCGGAGCTCGAACCGGCAATGAGCGATTTCATGGACGCGGTGGGGCGCGAGGCTGACGATGGACATGCCGGTGGAGTGCCCGTGGGGGCCGCTAGCACGAGCGGGAACTGAGAAGGAGAGACCCGAATGGCTGATGTCGCCGCCCGGGAGTCTACGTGGCCGAATGGCCCGAACGAGCCGTTCGGTACGCCCGCGGAGATCGCGTACGAGCGGCGGTCCCAGGAAACGGCTCTCTACGTGGGAGGCAAGCTCGCGATCGTCGTCTTCGGCATGTTGTTCGCGGCACTCGCGTTCTCCTACTTCTACCTGCGAACGTCGAACAGCGAGGATCTCTGGCGTCCCGACCACATCACGGCGCCGATGCCAGTCGGTGCGTGGATCATGGGGTTCTCCGTTGCTGCGGCCGTCGTCTATTGGTACGCGGTCTCGCGGTACCGGCGCGGAATGCACGTCGACTGGGAGATCGCGTGTTGGACGTCGGTGGCCCTGACGTTGGCGGCGGTCGGCCTGCAGTCGTGGCAGTTCTCGATCCTCCCATTCTCGCCGGGCAGCAGTGGGTATTCCTCGATCTTCATCGCGTGGGCCGGGCTGAACATCGTCCTTCTGCTTACGGTGGCGTTCTGGACCGAGACTCTTGCAGCGCGTTGCGCGAGGCTGCGCTTCTCGCATCCAGGCGAGGCCGAGAGCGTTCCCGAAGGAGAGGGTGCTCGCAGGGTCCTCACGTCGACGCGCTACGCGATCAATGTGGGTGCGGCGTCGGGCTTCTGGATCTTCGCCGCGGGAGTGTTTATACTGTTCTGGGTTTTCATGTACCTGCTCTGAGAGGGATCGATCATGCACGACTACATGGAGGCCGAGCTGTTGACGATAGCGATCCCGCTCGGGTTCTTCGTCACTAGCTGCCTGTGGCTCTTCTTCTCCCGGCGGCTTCGGATGCCGCGGCCGCCGCGAAGCTAGCGCAGCACCCCATCCGCTCTTTGCCGGGCCTTCGCTCCGCGGGGCTGTTCGGTGTGTTGGTGACGCTCGTGGTCGCCTTCACTCCGCCGGTCTGGAACGGAGCGAGAGCTTACGAGTTCATCGAGGCGGTTCAGTTCATACTGTTCGCGTTCGCCATGCCACCGTTGCTCGCCGGTTGTAGACCGTGGCTCGGACGGTCAAAGCAAAGTTGGGGGTGGAAGCGGCTGGCCCACCTCGAAGCTCGCCGTCGCCGGCACCCGGAGTTCTGGAGAGCAGGCGTGTTCGGTGCGATCGACGTTGCGCTCATCGTGCTGTGGAGAACTCCGGAGTGCGTGGACGCTCTGGCAAGGCACCGCTGGCTGGTTGCGCCGGAGGCGGTATCGCTTGCTCTCGCCGGAACTTTGCTCTGGGCGGAGCTCGTAGTGTCCGCGCCGCTCGTCCCGCGCGTCGGGAGCCCGCTGCGCGCATTGCTTGCCGCACTGTGCCTGTGGGCCACCTGGATCTCGGTCTACATCGTCGGGTTCTCGCACGTGTCGTTGTACAGCGGCTTCCAGGGCGGACCCCTCATGGGTACTGCGACGGACCAGCAGGTAGCGGCGGCCGTGGTCTGGTTCGGTGCGACGTGCGCGCTGGTACCCGTGGTGTTCTACGACATACTTCGCTGGCTCCGCAGCGAAGAAGATCCTGATGCTGAGCTGCGCAAGCTCGTACGAGCAGCGAGACGATCCAGGGGGTCCTGAGAGAGTGGGCACGGTCTCTGCCGGTCCCCGTCTCCGCTGGGCCGGCCTGCTCACTAGCGCCACGCGTCCGGAGATTCGGGTCAGGGGCTGGGAAGATGCGGGAGCGTGGGGTAGGGGACGCGAGGTGTCCCAAGCTGTTTACGCACGCGGTCGACGGCATTGTCCGCTTCGCGGCCTTCCTTGGCCAGCCCGCGCTCGTTGTGCAGAAGCTTGGCTGCAGCGAGCTTGTTCTGTGGGTCTGTGATGAGCGCGCGTATGTCGACGATTGATGCCTGGGCGTAGGAGCTCTCCCAGGTGAGGATAGCGTCGACCATGGATGTCAGATCGCGTTCGACGGGCGTAGAGGAGAGTGTGAGTGTGCCGAACACCGATGTGCCGAGCAGTGCGACAGTTGTGTTCGAGAACGAGCACGCCTTCTGGTCGTCGGAGACGAGCTTTGGAAGCTTAGAGCGTTCAGACGTGGTGAGCACACCGGACGTGTCGTCTTCGTAGAAGGAGAAGGCTTGGTCGACCGCGTAGGCGCACTCATGAATGCTGGAGTCGACGGACGCCACCACTGCCGTGGCCTCGTTCGCTCGATCGCGCGTGGTCTCGTGGTGGGGATAGTCGACGAGGACCGTCGCGCCACCGCCGACGATGACGAGTGCGGCGATCAGAGCCCACGGGCGTAGGTACCAGGGGCGTTGTCGGCGGTACTGCGGCGCGGCATCGATATCGACGGGCTCGGCGAGCGGAGTGCTGGGCTTCAGGGGGATCCGCTCCGTCGTGCGCGCTCGTCGTGCGCTCATTGCTCGCGTGCCAGCTTGCCCGCGTAATGCGCCAATCCTTGGGCGAACCGGGTAACGAGCTTCGCGGGAAGAGTGAAATGCCCACTAGCGGTCTCGTCGCCGAAGAGGCTCGCAGTCCATTCGAGCCGGCCGTTCGTCGAGATGAAGTAGACGGGATTGTCATGCACCACATCGTGGGTTGTGTCGTCCACGTCGATCGAGACACCGTACGCCTTCCAGACGGGGTTGAGCTGGGGGATGCTACCGGTGAGGAAGCGCCAGTTGGCGAGGGTGGCGAACTGCCGTTGGCCCAAGATAGGGACACGGATCGTGGAGGTATCGAGCGGGTCGCTGTTGATCGTGAGGAATGTGACGGGAACCGAGGTTGTCCCGAGAAGCGCCGCGGCCTGGTGAAGCTCTGTGGCGAGCACGGGACAGATGTCATTGCACGCTGCATTCGCGAAGGTGAGGACCACGACGTGGCCGGAGAGCGACGAGAGCGACACCTGCGCGCCGGTCGCAGCGTCGGTGAGAGTGAACCCTGTCGCCTGAAGGCCTTTCAGAGTGCTGAGCGCCATGAAGTCTTTGAGCGGTGAGGAGAGTTGGCTGGCGCTCGCGGGTGCGACCGACCCCTTCGGGGCGCCGTTGGCGGCTGGAGGGAAGGTTCCCGCAGATGTCGAGGGCTGCGTTGTGGGTCCGAAGCGGTTCAGGAGGAAGAACCCGACGGTGATCACTATGAGAAGACCGAGGACCCCGTACGCGACGTAGTAGGCGTAGCGTCTGGGAAAGAGCCAACTGCTGCGAATGATAGGCGGCGTGCGGACAGGGCTCGAGCTCGCACGCGCCGCGTCACCTGAGCTTTCGCCAGTGTCGGAAGATTCGTTGGCATCCTCCTGGTCGGGGGTGGCCATGTGGCCACTCGAACCTCTCGAGTCCGTCGAGACGGTGCCCGCTGGTGTCGCGGGTGCCGAGTCGGGCATGCCGTCCGTCTTCTTGTTCCTGTCCTCTGCGGCCAAGTGTCTCAATGGCGCACCCGCTCAGGGATGCTCGACGATCGCGATTGCCCCCATCGCCAGGAACAGGACCGTGAGATAGGTGATCGAGTAGCCAAACAGGTGCATGGCCCGGCGCGGGCTCGGATCGGAGCGAAGGAGGAATGCGTAGGCGAAGAAGCCGGCGCCGAGGACGACTGCGAAGCCGAAGAACGCCCATCCCAGGTGGGTGGTGAACACTAGGAGGATGGAGAGCGCCACGACGACGACCGTATAGGCGATGATTTGGCGCACGACCTTCGAAGTGCTGCAGACCGAGGGAAGCATCGGTACCGACGCGCGGCTGTAGTCGTCACGATATCGGATGGCCAGCGCCCAGAAGTGCGGTGGCGTCCATGCGAACACGAGCGCGAACATCACCCACGCGCTCAGCGAGAGGTGTCCGGTCACAGCGCTCCATCCGACGAGCGCCGGAACAGCCCCAGCCGCGCCGCCGATCACGATGTTGCTCGAGAACCGGCGCTTGAGCCACATCGTGTAGATGAAGACGTAGAAGGTTGCCGCGGCCAGCGAGAGCACCGCGGAGATAAGGTTCACGGTCTGCCACAGCAGCACGAAGGCTCCTACCTCGAGGGCGAGAGCCAGAGCGAACGCCTGGGCCGGGGTGACAGTTCCCGAGACCAGGGGGCGCGACTTCGTACGGTCCATCATGGCGTCGATGTCGCGGTCGTACAGCATGTTGAAGGCGTTCGCGCCTCCAGCGGCACACGTTCCCCCTATCACCGTTAGCGCGACGAGGCGGAACGAGGGAACGGTCGGGGAAGCCACGAACATGGCGGGCACCGTCGTAATGAGCAAGAGCTCGATGATCCTCGGCTTGGTGAGCGCGACGAGGCCAGCGAGGCGCGGTGGAAACGCTGGGGAGAAGTGGAAGCGAATTCGAGCCTCCGCGCTCGATGCTTGCTGCACGCACGGATGCTAACAGATGCGCCCTGCCTGAAGGCTTGTACCGAGTTGGCCCCGGCTTCGGTGGAGTCGAAAATAAGGGAGTCGGCGCCGCTGTCCGGCGGCAGCCACCAGGCGATCTTTCGGCACCGCGCGCGCCGGGTACTACATAGAGAGGCGGGGGCGCAGAGTGAAAAGAGGAGGCGTGGTATGCGCATGTCAGTTGCCGTAATAGCGACGAGTGCCCTTGGTGCTGCGTCGATCGGTCTCGTTGGATCAGGTATCGTGTCATCCGCGCCCGAGGCCGGTGCCACGCCTGCCAAGCATTCGGCCGTGACGTCGTACGAGGCGGTCTCTGGGGTGTACAAGACGATGGCGGCGACGCGCGAGCGAGTGACGACGCTGCACCACGCCGGGTTCCGAGGTTTCAAGGCGGAGGTCCGAAGTGGTGTCTATAGGACCCCGAAGCGGAGGTTCGAGGCGGAGCACAACTTCCACACGAGGAATGGCGCCAGGGCTGAGCTCCACGCGCTGCAGCGTGCAGGCTTCCACGGTTTCGTTCAGCGGGTGACGCAGTCGAGCTCCTGACATGCCCGGGGAGCTCATATCTCTCGGGGTGGGGGATGTGCCCTCAGGCGGTGCAGGCGGGCGTTCCGCATCTGCGGCGAGCATCGCAGAGTTTGGCTCGTCGAAACTGCAAGGTGACGTAGGCGAAGCCATCTCCCTGCCCACGGGTCGAAGACGCCGCCCAGCGCGCAGGAGTGGACCCGGCTGTGATCGTCGACCTGGAATGGTTTGGGTGCGGCATCGGGAGATCCCCTTGTCGTAGCACGACTCATGGACGCGAGGGCGCTCGTGGTCGAGGTGAAGCGCCAGGAGCCGTCGAAGCCCCGTCCGCACGGACCGCTCGTCGTTTCAGGACCGCCTCCGCTTCCGTCGACGGCCCAGCGTGTGCCAGTGACGTCCGTCCGGTCCCAGACGACGCCTCCGAAATGTCCCCTCAGGAGAGCCACAAAGGGTTGACAGTCGTCCCCGCCCGAGCCCCGGTGCAACCCGCTGACTAGGGAGTGTGAGTGCGCCTCGTGGGATTCGAACCCACAACCTGCGGATTAAGAGTCCGTTGCTCTGCCATTGAGCTAGAGGCGCACCGGGCAGTGTACGCGATGGCGGGGCGCCGGCGACCGTCTCGGCGCCGCTCACGAGCGGCGCCGAGGGTGCCTCGGAGCACTACCCTGGCGGGTGCCGCCTCCTGAAGAAAGGCAACAGGTCCCGTGACCACTCGTCGGACCGGACCCGCGCTCGGCACCATCGCGGCACTTGCTGCAGCCACCCAGTACGCGCCCTCCATGGTCGCGCTCGGCCAGTGGACCTCGCTCCGCTCGCTTCCGGGTGGTCTGTGCCGCTGGAAGGGCCCGCGGTTCCCTCCGCGTGTCGCCCTCACCTTCGACGACGGGCCGGACCCGATCTGGACTCCACAGGTCCTCGACGCCCTCGACCAGCTCGGCGTGCGGGCGACGTTCTTCGTCCTGGGCGAGCGCGCGCGTCGACGACCCGACCTCGTGAGCGACATCGCCGCGCGGGGTCACGAGCTCGCCTCGCACGGGGACGAGCACGAGCACCACCTTCTGCGCTCCCCGGGGTGGGTGCTCGGGGACATCGAGCGCGCCCGGGCCACGCTGGCCGAGCTCGGCCATCCTCCGCGCTGGTACCGACCCACCTACGGCCAGGCGTCGGGCGCGACGCTCGTGCTCGCCCGCGCGATGGGCCTCGAGACCGTGCTGTGGTCGGCCTGGGGACGGGAATGGACGACCTCGGAGCCGCAGGACGTCGCGGCGCGGATCACCCGCAGGCTCGGCCCGGGGGCCGTCGTCCTCTTCCATGACAGCGACCGGTTCGGGCCTACGGGGATGTGCCGCGCCGTGCTCGGCGCGCTTCCTCTCGTCGCAACGGAGCTGCAACGGCGCCGGCTTTCCGCTGTCACGATGGACGAGCTGGTCGCCTGACGCTGCGACGCCGGCGGCGCGAAGAGGTCTGTAGACCACGGGTCGCACCTGCCCGGCCCGGCTTAGCATCGAGGCAGGGGAGAGCCCTGCGCGCGCGTTGCCGACGGGCAAGGTGACGCTGGCGTGCTCCTGGAGATCGGAGTTCCGCGATGACCATGGTTGGTGCACCGACAGGCGGCTCAACGGTCGGGCGGCTCTCCGGCGGCCCGGCATCTCTCACCCCGTGTGCGTTCGACTCGGCCGTGGTCCTGTCCGGATCGATCGGCCGGGGCCACGACTCCGTCGCCGACGCATGCCGGGCAGCGCTCCAGACGGTCGGCGTCCGGTCGGAGGTGCTCGACTGCATGTCGCTGCTCGGAGGGGTGGGGTCCCGCCTCGGGACCGCGGCGTTCCGCCGGCTGATCTCGGTGCCCGCTCTCTACGACGGCTTCCACTTCAGCCATCTCCGCAACGGGTCCCGCCTACCGCGGCTCCTCGAGCAGGCGGCCGTTCGCAGGGTCCTCCCGGAGGTCGAGGCCGCGGTCGGCCGTGCGGGCGAGAGCCCGGTGGTCGTCTCGGTGTTCCCGACCGGCGTCTCGGCGGCGGCGGCGCTCAAGGTCCGCGGCGGCGAGCTCAGCGCGGTCGCCGTCTGCACGGACGCGTGCGCGCACCGGATGTGGGTCGCCGCAGGCACCGACCTCTATGTCGTGTGCTCGCCTCTCACGGCGCTCACCATCAAGCGCTACGCGCCGGAGGCGGTCGTGGCGGTCGTGCCGCCGCCTGTGCGTCCGCAGTTCTACGACGTGCTGCCGAAGGAGGCGGCGCGCGAGCTCGTCGGCGTCGAACCGGACGACCCGTGCGTGCTGCTCATGTCCGGCGGCTGGGGACTCGGCCCGCTCGACGAGACGGCAAGGGCCCTCGCTCGTGCGGGCTTCTGGGTTCTCGCCGTCGCGGGGGCGAACGCGCGGCTCTACGAGCGGCTCCGCTCCGTGGCCGCACGACATCGGCGGGTGCTGCCTTTCGGGACGACCGATCGCGTCCCCGAGCTCATGGCTGCCGCCGACGCGGTGGTCACGTCGGCCGGCCAGACGTGCAACGAGGCGCGAGTCGTCGGCAGGTCGCTCGTCGTCCTGGATGTCGTCCCCGGCCACGGACGGGAGAACATGATGCACGAGCTCGAACAGGGCGGTGCGCTCGCCTGCTCTCCCGATCCCGGCTCGGTGGAGGCGGCCGTGCGTCTCGTCTTCGCGGAGCGGCCCGAGCTGCCTCCGTGGCCCGTCGCCAGCGCGGCAGAGTGGCAGGAGCACCTCTTGGCCGCGCTCGCGATGCTCGACCACCCTCAGCGCAGGGTGCGGCCGAAGAACTCCCACACGATGGGCCACGCCTCGTTGGCGGCTTCGGGACGGTAGGCCGGGCGGTTCGTGGCGAAGAACGCGTGGCCGGCGTGCTCGAAGGTGTGGGGCTCGAAGACCTTGCCCGCTTCCTCCAGGGCGCGCCCCAGGGCCGCCGTCTCCTCGGGGGAGGGGTGCTGGTCCTCTGCGCCGAAGAGACCGAGGAGCGGGCAGGACAGGTTCCCCACGAGGTGGACGATCGGGTGAAGGTGTAGGGGCACGTCTTCGGGCGGCTCGTTCACGACGAAGGCGCCGTAGCAGTCCACCGCCGCGTCGAGCGGCAGGCTGCAGGCGGCGAGCAGTGACTGGCGACCCCCCGAGCAGTAGCCGATCGTCCCGACCTTCCCGTTGGACCGCTCGTGGGAGCGCAGGTGGCGCGCCGCGCCGTCGACGTCGCCGACGAGCTGCTCGTCGGGAACCCCGCCCCTTTCACGGACGGCCGCGGCTGCCTCGGCGACGTCCCTGCCGATGCCCTCTCTGCTGTAGAGGTTCGGGCACAGCGCGAGATACCCGTGATCCGCGAACCGCCGCGTGATCTCCTTCGTCTCCTCGTCGTACCCGGGCATGTGATGGATGACCACGACGCCCCCGTACGTCCCGTCTCCGAGTGGCTGCGCGAAGTACGCCTCCAGCTCCTCCCCACCGTGCCCCTGGATCCTGATCGATTCTGCTCTGATGGCGTCGGTCATGGCGCGCTCCCCGCTCTCGCTGATCGAGACTCGGTGACCATAATCCGGCGGGGCGCGAGGCGAGCTCGCGCGACCAGGTTGCCGCGGGTGCACGAGCACGCTGAACGAACGTTTGTGCGATCGCGCGCGCACGCCGCAGGGCGCGCGGGGTTGAGTGGTAGAAGGAGAACGCATGACCACGCGTGGCAGGCCGATCTCGGCGCCGATGCTGGCGCTGACGCTCGCCTTCGCGCTCGCCCTCACCCTGTGTGCCGGCGTGCTCGGCGCCGGTGGAGGCAGCCGTGCAGGCGCCGCGGTCAGTGCCCGCGCCCGCGCGCTTCGCTGCCCAGCGGGCGTGGGCACGGGAAGCCCGGGCGTGACCAGGACCGAGATCAAGGTCGCAGCCATCTCCACGCTGTCGGGCATCCTGGCTGCGGACTTCGGCTCGCTCGTGCCCGGCATCAAGGCGTACTTCGACATGGTCGACGCCCACGGCGGAGTGGACCGGCGCAAGATCGTGCTCGCCTACGACCTGGACGACGCGGGGCTCTCGAGCCAGTTCCAGGCGGACGCGCACACCGCCGTCGAGCAGGATCACGCGTTCGCGGTGGCGGTGTCCTCGTACTGGTTCACTCCGTCCTACTTCGTGACCACCTGCACCCCCACGTACGGCTACGACGTCGACGGCAACTGGTCGGGCGCCCCGAACCTCTATGCAGCGGGAGGGTCGGTCCTCACATTGAAGTCCATCGTGCCGGCGGTGGCGTACCTCGTCGACCGGACCCGATCGAAGTCGGTCGCGGTCCTCGCGTACAACGTGTCGACGTCGTCCGACCTCTGCCGGGCGACTGCGGACCTCCTGCGCAGGGCGGGCTACCGCGTGAGCTTCACAGACCTCCGCCTCTCGCCGATCGACGCGAACCTCACCCCTGACGTCCAGCGCCTCCAGCGCGCCGGTGCCGACTTCGTCGTCTCGTGCATGACAGTCACAGGCAACGTCGCCCTGGCGCGCGACATCGAACAGTACGGCGTGCACGTGCACCAGCTGTGGTTCGACGGCGCGGACGCGACGGTCGTGAAGAAGTACGAGGACCTCCTGCAAGGGGTCTACTTCGACGTCCAGAACGTCCCCGAGACCGCCGCGCGCGTCTACCCGGGCGTCTACCCGGGCCTCGAGACCTACCTGAGGGCCATGCGGCGCTACAGCCCCGGCTACGCCGGCAACGCCTTGTCGCTCGACGGCTGGGAGTCCGCCGCGCTGATGGTCGCGGGAATCAAGGCGGCTGGCCGTCATCTCACCCAGGCCGCACTGGTGGCGTCGACCAACCGCCTCAGCGACTTCACGTCCGGCGGGCTCGAGGAGCCCGTCGACTGGAAGACCGCACACTTCTTCGCGACACGCAAGTCGTGCACGGCGTTCGAAGAGGTGAAGGGGGCGAGCGTCGCGCCGGTGCTGGGGAGGGGCAAGCAGGTCTTCCTCTGCTTCTCGTCCACGCACGTCCGGCACCCGGATCCCGTCGCACCTCCGCCAGGCATCCCCGGTCCGCACCAGGGCTGAGCCGCAGCGGAGCGCGGATGGAGCAGTTGCTCGGGTTCGCCGTCCCGGGGGTTCCCTACGGCTGCGCGTACGCCATCTTCGCAGTGGGGCTGGTTCTCACGTACCAGACGACCGGCGTCTTCAACATCGGCTACGGCGCGCAGGCCTATGCATCCGCCTTCGTCTTCGCATGGCTCGTCGAGGACCATGCGTGGCCGACTTGGGCGGCGTTTGTCTGCGCCGTGGTGCTCGTCGGGCCCGGACTGGGGCTGCTGTTCGACCGAGCCCTCTTCCGGCGGATTCCGAGCACCAACACGACCGCGAAGGTGGTCACCGGGATCAGCCTGCTCGTCGGGATCCCGGCGCTGCTGCCCGTCATCTTCGGGAACGAGAACCTGGTCGGCGCGCCGAGCATCGTCTTCGACCCCGACACCGTGTACTTCCATCTCGGTTCCGAGGTCCCGGTGAACGGCATCGCGCTGAGCGCCGTGCTGCTGACCGTCGTGATGCTGGTGGTGCTCGTGCTCCTTCTGCGCACGACGAGCCTCGGCCTCGAGATGCGCGCCGGCGTCGAGAGCCGCCGGCTGCTCGAGCTCGAAGGCGTGAACGCCCCACGGGTGACCGCGACCGCCTGGGCCGTCTGCGGCCTCATGGCTGGTCTGGCCGGAGTGCTGCTGGCACCGACCGAGGTCACGGTCCAGCCGCAGGACTACGTCACCCTCATGGTCGCCGCGATCGCCGCGGCCGCGTGCGCCGCGCTGCGGTCGACGTCGGTGGCGGCAGTGGTCGCCGTGCTCATCGGCGTCGTGAGCCTCACCGCGCAGGGCTACCTGCCGACCTCGAGCTTCTGGTACTCGGCCGCGCTGCCCGCGCTCCCCTTCCTCGTTCTGGTCGGCGCGCTGCTCTTCGTCCCGGGGCTCCGCCGACTCGACGAGGCGAAGGACCCGTTGTCCTCGGTGGACCCGCCGCCGCCCCCCCCGGCGGCCCGGCTGCGCGGGAGGGAGGTCGACCGGGCCATGCGCGTCGGGTACTGGGCGGTCCTCTGCGGGTTCGGGGCCTCGATGCTCACCTGGATGCCGCCCGCGTGGGAGACGGTGGCGAACCAGGGGATGGCCTACGCGGTGATCTTCCTCTCGGTGACGCTCCTCACGGGGATCGCGGGCCAGCTCTCGCTCGCGCAGGCGACGCTGGCCGGCATCGCCGCGTTCACGGCCGGTCAGCTGGCGAGCCACCTCGGCCTGGACTTCCTCGCGGGCGGAGCTCTCGGTGCGATCGCGGCGTCGGTCGTCGCAGGGCTGCTTGCACTCGCCTCGCTGCGGCTCCGCGGACTCGGCCTGGCGCTCATGACGCTGGCGGCGGCGCTCGTGTTCGACGTCGCGATCTTCCCGGCACAGGCGGTGAGCGGCGGCACAGGCGGGATCACGCTGCACCCGAGCTGGCTGCCCGCGGACCTGCTCGCGCCGGACGGGCACGAGTACTTCCTGCTCGTGCTCGTGGTGCTGGTCGTCTGTGCCGGCGGCGTCTCGCTCGTCCAGCGCGGCACGGTGGGCCGCTTCTTCAGCGCCATGCGCGGGAGCGAGCTCGGGGCCGCCGGGGTCGGGGTGAACCTTCCCTGGCAGCGGGTGCTCGCCTTCGCCCTGTCGGGCGCGCTCGCCGGTGTAGGCGGGACGCTGCTCGCGATCCAGCAGACCGTGATCGCTCCGGGGGAGTTCGACTACCAGCTGTCCCTCGCCTTCGTGGTGATCGTCGTCACGACCGGCGTGGGGACGGTGGAAGGCGCGATCCAAGCGGGGATCGGCCTGGTCGTCGTCCAGCAGCTCCTGCAGTACGCCCCCGCGCGGCTCCAGGGGCTGACCTTCGTGCTCTTCGCGCTGGGGGCGCTCGCCTACGCGGCGCATCCCGAGGGCGTCGTGGAGCTCCAGAAGCGGCGGTGGACCGAGCGCGCCGAACGCGCGCTGGCACGCCGGCGGCGCCCGCCGGTGAACGCGGCGGTCTCCGGGCGGCCGTGATGCTCACCGTGCGCGGTCTGGTGAAGTGCTATGGCGCCACGCGTGCCGTGGACGGGGTGGGCCTGGATGTCGCCGCGGGCGAGAGCGTCGGACTCGTCGGCCCCAACGGCGCCGGCAAGACCACGGTGCTCGACTGCGTCTTCGGTCAGGTCCGTCCCGACGAAGGCAGGATCGGGCTCGACGGTCGCGACATCGGCCGGCTCCCGACGTGGAGGCGGGCGCGGCTCGGCATCGGGCGGACCTACCAGCGCCTGGAGGTGTTCCCCGAGCTCGCGGTAAGGGACCACCTGGTCGTCGCGCTGCGTGTCCACGGAAGCGGCGCGCACCTGTGGCGGGATCTCGTCGGTCGCGGCGCCCCCAGCCGCGAGGAGCTCGTGACGGTGGACGCGGTGCTCGAGGCGGTCGGCCTGCAGGATCGCGCGGACGTCCCGGTTGCGGCGCTCGGCTTGGGAGCCTGCCGGCTCGTCGAGCTCGCGCGCGCCGTCGTGGGTGCTCCCCGCCTCCTGCTCGCGGACGAGCCGTCCTCTGGGCTCGACGAGCACGAGACCGCGGACCTCGCGCGCCTCTTGCGCTCCCTGCAGCGATCGCGCGGGATGGGAATGCTGCTTATCGAGCACGACCTCGCGATGGTGGAGGCAGTCGTCGACCGTCTGGTGGTCATGGACCTCGGGCAGGTGGTCGCTTCCGGCAGCTTCCGCGAGGTGATGGCGGCGCCCAGGGTCCGGCGCGCCTATCTCGGCGCCCCGTGACCAGGACCGTGCCCCCGGTCCTCGAGCTCGACGGGGTGAGCGCCGCGTACGGCCGGTACCGGGCGCTGTTCGAAGTGAGCTTCTCGGTGCACCACGGCGCGGCGCTGGCGCTCCTTGGTCCGAACGGCGCGGGGAAGTCGACCGTGGCCCGGGTCGCGTCAGGTCTGGTGCCGGTGAGCTCGGGGTCCGTCCGGGTGGACGGGCTGGACGTGACCGGAGCGCCATCGTGGCGGATCGCCCGGGCAGGCGTGGCCCACGTGCCAGAGGGCAGGGGCACCTTCGACTCGCTGAGCGTCGAGGAGAACCTGGTGCTCTCTTTCCGGCGCCGCGCGGGACGCGGTCGGGTCTCGGTCTCGCTCGAGCGTGCCTACGAGCGGTTCCCGCTGCTCGGGCAGCGCCGGCACGACCGCGCCGGCACCCTGTCGGGCGGGCAGCAACGGCTGCTCTCGATCGCGAAGGTCCTCGTCGTGCCGCCCGAGGTCCTCATCGCGGACGAGCTCTCGCTCGGGCTGGCGCCGAACATCATCGATGCCGTCTACGAGGGGCTCGCCGACGTGCTTCGCGGGGGGACGGCACTCGTCGTCGTGGAGCAGCAAGTCGACCGCGCGCTCGCGCTCGCGTCGTCCGCAGTCGTCCTCGAGCGCGGCTCGGTCGCCTACTTCGGACCGGCTCGAGGAGCGCGTGCGGTGGTGGAGGAGGTGGTCGCGCGCCGTGCCCGGGGGCGCCCCGGCAGCCCCGGGCTGATCGCTCGGGAGATGCCGGGATCAGTCTGAGACGACGACGAAGCGCGGGGAGACGCCCAGCAGCCGTTCGGGGAGCGCGAGCGCCAGGCGCTCGGCCCACTCGACGTCGCGCAGGCGGGCGAGGCGCGGCGCGCGCCACCCCGCGCCGGCGGCCATCGCCACCAGCGTCTCGGGGTGGGTGCCCGAGCCGAGGGGAAGCCTGCCGCGGAGCTCGGGAGCGTAGGGGGCATGGTGCTCCGGGGGCGTGCGGCGCAGCCGGTGCGCACCGGCGCGTGCGGCTTCCCTGATGCGCTCGAGCGGGTCGACGGCTCCCCAGAGGGACTCCAGGAGGACGAGACGGCCCTCGGGGGCAACCCGCCTCCACGCCGAGAGGGCGGCGGGTGGATCGGGAAGCGTCCAGAGCAGATGGCGTTCTACGACCGCGTCGAAGGGGCCGTCGGGTGGGGCGTTCGCCGGACCGAGCACGGTCTGCACCTCGTGGCCTTCGCCGGCGGCGCGCGCCCGCAGCCGGTCGAGCATGGAAGACGAGAGGTCGAGCGCGGTCACCTCGTGGCCCAGCCGGGCCGCGAGCAGCGTGAGGAACCCGGTGCCGGCGCCGCAGTCGAGCACGCGCGCCGGCGCGGGCGGGAGGACTGCCTCCAGTGCCGCGCTCCACGCCGCGAGCACCATCTCGGCCGCCGGCCGGTGACGCGGGGAGTCGTCATACGTCGCGGCGTCCTCGTCCCAGTACCGGCGGATGTCGTCGATCGCGCTCATCTGTTCCATTCCATCCGACGGTCCCGTCGGTTCCCCCGCGGAAGGCCCGAGGGGTGCCGCATCCCCTTCGCCCGGCTCGGCGAGGCGGGCGAGCATCGGTGACAGACTGGCAGGATCGAGGGCGCGGGCGTCGGTGCGGCTCGTGGGTTGCGCCCCGGGACCGGTCCAAGAGACATCAGGAGCGACGAGGAGCGATGAGCACGACGCAGCAGGTGGCGCCCCGTGACATCGGGGAGGGACGCGTGCCGGAGCACGTGGGCGTCCACGGGTCGGCGCCCCTCTCCCTCACCCAGCGCTCCTCGCTGCTCATGGCGCCGCACAGCCCGAGCCGCGAGTTCATGAGCTGGGTCTACCAGCTCAACGGGAAGCTGGACGCGGACGCGCTGACCCAGGCCGTCGACGAAGTGGTCGAGGCCCACGACCTCCTGCGCGTCCGGTTCGAGCCGGGCCTTGCGGGTGACGTGGAGTCAGCGAGGCAGTACGTGACGAGGTTCCGGCCCGGCGTGCTCCACGTCGTCCGTCTCGACGACCGGCCGAAGCTCGAGGCGCTGGCGGCGGCGGTCGCGGCGGTGGAGGCCGAGTACCAGGACCTCTCTCCCTGGGAGGAGCCCCGGCTCCAGGCGACCCTCTACGTCGTCGCGCCGAAGACGCACGTGCTGTCGATCTTCGTCGCGGAGGCCCTGTGCGACGGCGAGTCCGGCACGCTCGTGGCGGCCGAGCTCTCCAGGGCCTACGCCCTCCACGCGGGCAGGACGCCGCCGGACCTCCCGCTCCCCACGGCGAAGAGCTATCTCGACTGGGTGCGCGAGCACCCGGTGCCCGCGGCCACGCAGGAGCGGGCGCTCGAGCACTGGCGTGCGCTGCGCTCCGAGCCGATCGGGGCCGGCACCTGGCCGATGACGGTCCCGGCCGGCGTCCGTCCTCTCGCGAGGTTCTTCAACGTGCCCGCGGCGCACTGGCAGCACCTGGTCGAGGTGACGCCGGGAATGGCGACGATGCCGTTCGTGGTGGTCCTCTCCTGGCTGGAGATGTCGCTCGCCCGCGTCGCCGCCGCGGAGCGCTTCGTCGTCACGTCGGCAGTCTCCGATCGCAGCCGGCCCGGTGCGAAGGAGCTGATCGGCAACTTCGTCGGACCCGTGCGCATGGTCGCGCAGGTCGCGCACGGCGAGCAGCTGGACGATGTGTCGCCGCGAGTCCTCCGCTCGTTGCGCGAGGCCCTGCTCGCGAGCGTCGTTCCCGTACCGCTCGCCGAGGCGCGCCTTCAGGCCCCTGGCGAGCTCGTCCCGCCCGATCCCACGGTGTCGTTCTTCATGTTCGACGAGCGCGAAGGGCCGGACCTGTCGGGGGTGCGCCAACGCCGGTTCCGCGTGCACACGGCCCGCGACGTCCTGCGGGTCAACTGCACGCCAGACGATTCGGGCGGGCGCAACTTCTTCGCGCTCTCCGGTTCGGCGTCCCCGGAGCTGATGGATGCGCTGGCCGGGGAGCTGCAGCGGCATCTCGGGCTTGGAGGGTAGCGAGGGATGGCGAAGAACGTGCTCGGGGGAGAGCTGGAGCCTTGCAGCACCGACCCCATGACCGGCTTCTATCGGGACGGGTGCTGCAACACCGGGGTCGGGGACCTCGGTGTGCATACCGTCTGCGTGTTGATGAGCGCAGCGTTCCTCGAGTTCTCGAAGTCCCGCGGCAACGACCTGTCGACTCCGCGCCCAGGGTTTCCCGGCCTCCAGCCGGGCGACCGGTGGTGCCTGTGCGCGCCCCGATGGCAGGAGGCGCTGGAGGAGGGTATGGCGCCCGAGGTGGTCCTCGAGGCGACGCACGCCTCCACCCTCGAATGGACCAGCCTCGACGACCTCCGGCGCCATGCCGCCGCGCGGGAAGGCTGAGGCGAGTCAGCGCTGCGAGCGCAGGACGGCGGCAGCCTCTGCGGAGCGGCCCCGCAACGCGGCGCGCGCGTCGTCGGAGGGCTCGAGCACCCCGGCGAGGTGCTCGAAGAAGAGCCCGACGATGAAGGCGCGCAGGACGCGAGCCGCCGCAGGTGCGCCGGGTCCGCGGCAGATCGCCGGGTCGAACTCCTCCAGCCAGCGCTCGAGCGCCGTCTGCGTGGCGTCGAAGAGCTCGACGCCCACGGCATGCGCCGTCTCCTCTCCGCGCATCACCTCTCCGAGCATGAGGCGGATGAAGTCCTCCACCTCCAGCATCGAGCGGAGGATGTCCTCGAGCATCTCCGCCAGGCCGTCGAAGTCGTCTCGCGCGATCGCCGGAGGCCCCGTCGACGCGGCGAGGTCGTCGATGAAGCCGCGTTCTTGGAGCACCGCGACGAGCAGCTCCCGCTTCGACGCGAAGTAGTGGTAGAGCGACGCGACGTTCAGGCCCGCGGCGGATGCCAGGTCGCGCATGCTCGTGCCGTCGACGCCCCGCTGGGACATGAGGGCCAGCGCGGTGTCGAGGATGTGCTGACGCTGAGAGACCGAGGCCCGGTCCTGCGTCCCGCTCGGAGATGGGGTCGTCACGCCCTCCATTGTCGGGTCCAGCGGGCGCCGAGTCGAGCCGGCGGGCGTTCTCCCTCGTCAGCGGCTCCTACCGCGTCGGGCGGCATCCGGGTCGAGCCTGGGTGCCGTGTCCCGGTGGGTGGTCGCTCACCGCCGCCGATCACACTCGGGCGCGGGGCGCGGCCCCCACCCGGGGTCCGGGCTCTATTCTGCAGTACAGAATATCGTCAATAGGGTATTGCGCAATCAGGAACGAGCGGCTAGAACATATGCACCGGAGCGGCGGAATACCGGGGGCATGACGGCTGAGCCGGTGGGTCGTGAGACGTTCCATTCTGGACGGAGGGGGCACGATCCGCCGGCGAGCCGTCGAGACCGTACTGTTCGAGGCCTCCACTGCTCGTTCGTCGGCCGATCTGCGTTCATCCCGTGCCGTCCAGCTCCCCTGGAAGTCTCGTGCCCTCGGCCGAGAGCTCGGAGATGGTGGTGGCGGTCGCGACCCGTACCGCACGGGTGGCGTCGACGCCGAGCCGCAGGAGTCGCAGGAACGTCCGTGGGTCGCGCAGCCCGGTGCGCACGGCCGTGACCACATCGGCTCGCCCGTCGGGGCGCAGGAGCGCCGAGATCGCGGGAGTGAGGGTGCCCTCGACGTCGCTGATCGCGCGGACGACGTCCCACGGGACGCCCTCTGCGTCGCAGACTGCGGCGATCGCCGCCGTTTCCATGTCCACCGCCGTGGCCTCCGGAGGGATCCGGGCATCTTGTGGCCCTTCCGAGGCGGTGCGCGCGAGACGGACGCGTGGCACGGTCACGAGGAGGCCGCTGCGCGAACCGCTGGTGCAGGGCGTGCAGGGCATGCGCACGGCTCCGGACTGCACGTCGAGCACGGCGGCGGGCCGGACGAGGTCGCCGACGTGGAGGGCGGGGTCGAGCGCGCCTGCCAGCCCGGTGACGATCACCCGCCGCGCCTGCACCTCCCCGAGCACCTGCGCCGTCCCGGAACGGGCGCGCGCCGGCCCGACGCCGACCGCGGCGACCACCACGCCTTCTGCGCTCCACGCGGGCAGTCCCGAGAGCGACGCCGGCCGCAGCCGCAATGCCCGGACGAGGGGACGCAGCTCGCGGGGTAACGCGGCCAGCACCACGTCGGTCCCACCGCTCATGGCCCGACCCTGTCGCTCGGGACCAACGGTGCTCCTCGCCGCCCCTCTAGCTCGAACGCGACCAGCCGTCGACGCGCAGCAGGCGGAAGTCGGCGGTCTCGGTGAGGTGGTGGGAGCCTTCCTTCACGTCGATCGAACGGAGGATCGCGACGACGTAGCCTCCCGCGAGCTGCACCTGCGTGTGGGCCGTCTCCGACAGGGCAACCTGGGAGGACGAAGCGGGACGACGTGCCGTCTTCGTGTGGTCGTAGTAGGAGCCGCGCGGCGTGAACCCCTCGAGGGAGAGCACGTCCTGCAGGGGGGCGAGCACGCTCGTGGCCTTGGCGCCGGTCACCTTCTGGCGCTCTTCGACCTTGCCGGACGTGCCGACAGCCTCCACGCTGAGGTGGTCGGGAGCCGTGTAGTCGAACGAGATGACGGTGCCGGCGAGCTGAGTTGTCGTGTAGGCGCCGACCACCCGGTCGGCCAGGAGGGTCTCGCCGGCGGCGTTGTGCACGGCGAGGTCGACGCCTGTCGGCGCCTGGAAGGCACCGAGCACGGCGCCTCCTGCCGCGAGGAGGCTCATCACGCCGACCAGCAGGACCGCCAGGGGGAAGCGTCGCACCACGCCAGGGTACCCGGGAGTCAAGCACCGACTGCCGACCCCGCCCCGGAGCCGGTCGCCGGTGTCTACGCGCTGGTCGCGTCTCGCACGAGCGCGACGAAGCGTGCCGCCGATGAGTCGAGGGCGAACGCCGCTGCCCGTCGGCTGGCGGCCCGTGAGAGCCGGCGGCGCAGCACCTCGTCGGCCACCACGCGGTGGACCGTGGTGGCGAACCGCAGCGGTTCTTTCGTGGCGAGGAGGAGGCCCGCGTCGCCCACGGTCTCGGGCACGGCGGTCGAGGCATAGGCGACGACCGGGACGCCGTGGCCCATCGCCTCGA
>JBOGGB010000556.1:0-5386 GCA_050743605.1 Acidimicrobiales bacterium | reverse complement strand
CGCATCCGATCTTCTACGCGGGCGGCGTCGACTGGTGGCGGGCGGCGACCGTGGTGGTTAGCGAGGACGTCGTAGCCAGCGGCGGGAAGCCCCACGTCGCGGGGACCCCGCTCACCGTCGAGGCGGTCCGCTCCGGGCTCGACGGTCTCGCCGCGCTCCACGCGGCTCACTGGGACCGTCCGGTCAGCTTGGCGCTTCGCCGTCTCCGCCCCTGGAAGCTCAGCTCCATGTGGGACCCGGTGTCCGTGGCCAGCCTGGCACGAGGCATGCGCCGCGCGGCGCAAGCCGGTGGCGAGCCTGTCGGTCTTCCCAGAGGGATCGGGGCACGCACCCTCGGTCTCCAGTTCCGGCGCAGTGCGGCGCTCGCCGCCTCGGGCCCCCGCACCGTGCTCCACGGCGACCCCCATCCGGGCAACACCTACGCCGTGGCGGGCGGGGGCATCGGGTTTCTCGACTGGCAGCTCGCCCGCGTCGGCCACTGGTCCCACGACGTGGGCTACTTCCTCGTTGGATCGCTCGCCGTGGAGGACCGGCGCTGTCACGAACGCGACCTCCTCCGCGCCTACCTGGACGGGCTAGCGAGCAGAGGCGTCGAGACCCAGTCTCTGGCTGCGGCATGGTCCCGCTACCGGGGGACTCCGGCATTCGGGCTCGCCGCCTGGCTGCACACGCTTTCCTTCGGGTCCTTCCAGCGGCCCGCAGCCTCCATGACGACGATCAGACGGTTTGCCGCCGCCTACGAGGACCTCGAGACCGCCCGTTCCGACGTCTCGTCGCGCTGACGCCGTTGGGCGAGCACCTTGGCGTGGTGGATACTGGCACGATGGAAGCCGGCGATCTTGCCCGCGATCCGCTTCACCAGTTGGACGAGTGGCTCGAGGCGGCGCGTGCCGCAGGCGAGCCCCTGCCCGAGGCCATGTGCCTTGCCACGGCGGACCCGAACGGGCGTCCCTCCGCGCGCTATGTGCTCTTGCGAGGACTGGACGACGGCGTCGTGTTCTTCACGGACTACGGCAGTCCCAAGGCGCAAGACCTCGACGAGAACCCCTGGGCGGAGGCCGTGTTCCATTGGCACCATCCGGTCCAACGACAGGTGCGACTGAAGGGCATGGTCGCCAAGACCACCGCCGAGGAGTCAGACCGTTACTGGGCGACTCGGCCCAAGGCATCGAGGAGGAGCGCGGTGGTCTCGTTCCAGAGCTCGGTCATCTCCCACAGACAGGTCCTCGAAGCTGCCATCGCGGCGCTGGGCGACTCCGATCCGGCCCGTCCGGGCCGCTGGGGCGGCTACCGCGTAATCCCCTCGGCGGTCGAGCTCTGGGAGGAGGGGGAGCACCGGCTCCACGATCGCTTCCGCTACGAACGCGAAGCGGACGGTTGGAGGGTCGAGCGGCTCTCTCCCTGACACGGCCGGCTGCGCCCCGACGCCTACGTGCGGTCTACCCCCGCGGCGTCGGACGCCGTCTCGTCAACCGGCGCGGCAGTCGCCACGCGCACCGCGGTCTCGGCGCGCGAGAGCGGGTCGTTTCCCTCGATCATGGCGTCGATGAGCGCGCCGGTCGGAGAGCCGGCCACGAGCTCTTCTTGGAACTGGGTTGCGAATGCGCCGCTGCGTATGTCCGCGAGCGTGTCCGCGAAGCGCTTCTTCAGGGCGACGTGGTCCAAGGTTGCGAGCCGGACGAACCCGCCGAACGCGGCGGAGCGACCGTGGAGCCGGACTCCCGGGAAGAACCCGTGCTCAGCGAATTCTTCCCACGTGGCGGCCATCTCACCAGACAGGTAGAGCTCGAGTGCGAGCGACTCTGGCGGGAGCCCGGCCGCGGTCCCGACCTCGAACGCGCCGAGGACCGCTGCACCAAGGAGGGGTCCTACCGTCTGCTCGACGTAGAGGTCCACAGCGGCCTCGTCCGCGGCGGACAGCTCGAGCGCGCCGGCGCGCAGCGTGCCGAAGCCGGCCGCGAGGGCAAGCAGACGGCTCCGGGCGGTCCCGGTCACATCCTGCTCGACGCTGACATAGCTATAGAAGCCTTTGCCCTCGGTGAAGAGCGCGCGGATCCTGGAGCCGACCATGCGCGGAGCGAGGAGCACGACGTCGACGTCGTCGGGCAACCTCAGCGAGCCGAACGCGATCGGGTATCCCGACGAGAAGCAGAGCAACGAGCTCGGTGACGGCTGTACGGCGTCGTCCTGGGTCAGCAAGCCGGCAAGGATCTCGTCGGGCAACGCGAACCACAGCACGTCGCACCGCGCCATGGCGTCCGCGATGCTCAGCACCTCGAAGCCGTCGTCTCGGGCACGGTTGGCGTCGCCGTCCTCTCTGCTGCCGACTAGGACGCTGACGCCGCTGTCGCGGAGGTTCAGCGCCGCTGGCCTGCCGAGGTTCCCATAGCCAAGGACGGCTACCTCTTGGGCGTCGAGCGCGGCGCTGTCCGCGTCGCCCTCGAGGTACCAGGTTGCCATGGAGTGCTCCTTGTGGTCGACGATGCGCGAGCCCGCCGACTGGTGCCGCGCCCATCCTACGAGCGCGTGGTGCCGCGCTCTACGGTGCGAGCGAGCATGTGGTGCGCGTCGTACGGATCTTCTCAGCCCGTCCCGAGGTGCCGCTGGTAGTGGCTCAGCGTCGGCTGGTCGAAGGCGACGAGCAGTACCTCGCCCACGACGGAGCTGCGTAGCGACCGGATGGTGCTCACCGCGATGCTCGCCGCGAGCTCGGCGGGGAAGCCGTAAATGCCCGTGGAGATCGCGGGGTACGCGAGGGTGCGGGCGCCGAGGGAATCCGCCACTGCGAACGAGCGCCGATAGCACGACGCGAGCACGTCGGCTTCGCCGCGACCACCACCCTTCCACACCGGTCCGACCGTGTGGACGATCCAGCGCGCCGGGAGATCGAAGCCCGGCGTCGACTTCGCGTGGCCCGGCTCGCAGCCGCCGAGGGCTCGGCACGCCGATCGCAGCGCAGCAGCTCCT
This sequence comes from Acidimicrobiales bacterium, assembly GCA_050743605.1. Taxonomy (GTDB): domain Bacteria; phylum Actinomycetota; class Acidimicrobiia; order Acidimicrobiales; family RAAP-2; genus JAJYVT01. Next base: position 2,419 of record JBOGGB010000556.1, on the reverse strand, counting down.
GCGGCGCGATGGATCGCTCCGTCGACGCCTCCTCCCCCTGCCAGCGCGCGGTTGGCGGCGTTCACGACGGCGTCCACCTGAAGCTTCGTGATGTCGGCGAGGAGAGCGGCCAGCCTCGGCCGGCACATGAGGGAGAGGGTGACGAGACGCTCTCAGGCGCCCGCGTCGGGTCCCTGGAAGCGGGCCACCGAGAAGCCGAGCAGCACCGGGATGTCGACCGCGAACACGAAGAGCGACATCGTGAGGAGGACGAGCATCGAGCCGCGGGTCCCGTCGTAGACGAAGACGTACTCGAGGATGCCGGCGATCACGAGGTACGCCAGAGCAGCCCACTTCACGACCAGGAAGAAGGGGTCCCAGGCGAAATCTCGGAGCCGGGCGACGAGGACGACTGCCGCCAGCAATACCACTCCCGCTGCCGCGACGAGCCCGATCGCGGGACCGAGCGGCGCGTGGCGCGGAAGGTAGGCAGCGAGGTAGATCCCGCTCACCAGCACCAACGCCATCGACGACACGCACACGAGAGGGATCGGGGGCCGGTGACCGAGACCGGCCGCGGCGCTCCCTGGGGGTGCCCCTCCGTGCATCTCACGAGCCGTTCCTGCGACGTCCATCTCGGTCGCCCTTCAGCCGGCTGCGAGCCGGGACATGATGACGAGGGTGGCGACCTGCATCGCACCGGTCACTCCGGCTGCGTAGACGAACCTTCGCATGAGCCGGCCGATGAGCTCGCCGTCGGGCCTCGGCTTGCGAAGCTCGAACAGCACGGCGACGTTGGCGGGCTCGAGCAACCCGATCGCGACGATCGCCATCACCGCGACCACGACCATCGAGGCGACCAGCCATCCGTGTGTCGGGTATGCGGCCGAGAGGTTCCCCAGGTGTCGCGCGAGTTGCCAGCCGGCGGCCAGCGTGCAGACGACGAGCGTCGGCATCAGCACGATCATCTTCGGCATGAGCCGCTTCGAGAACTCCACCCGAGAGGGGATGGACATCGTCGCCATGATCGGGCCGATGACGAACCCGAGGAAGAGGTCGATCGCCGTCCACAGCGCACCACCCGCGACGTGGAAGAAGTCGATCGCCCAGAGCCAGTTCCCGGCGATCGAGACCACGAGCAGAACGAGGACCGCGGCCACGACGGGTAGCGCGCGCAACGGGACGATCTGGAACGTCCCCGATTCGATCGACCCGACCGGTGCGGACGTGACCCGTTCGTCGATCGGGAGCTCTGCTCTCGTGAGTGCCACCGCCGTCCCCTCCATCGAGCGCCGCGCACGTCCTGGTGGGTACCGGGGCCGTGCCGCGCCTCGGACCGAAAGATTACACACCGGTCGGCGGGCAAGGAGCCCTTCCACGGGTTGCTCGGCGCTGGGGACCGTTCTCCGGCCAGGTCCTAGTCTCGTGGTGATGGACCTCGTGGTCGTCCGGCATGCGCACGCCGGCGCGAAGGACCTCTGGCGCGGAGAGGACCGGCTCCGCCCCCTCAGCGGTCGAGGGAAGAAGCAGGCCCTCGCGCTCGTCGCCATGCTCGAGCCGTACGAGCCGGCGCGGGTGCTGTCGAGCCCGTTCGTGCGGTGCCTCCAGACGGTGGGCCCACTGGCCGTGCATCTGGGCTTGCCGATCGAAGATTCCGACGCTCTGGGGCCGCAGGCCGATCGCGAGGCGGCCAGCCTGCTCCGTTCCCTGGCATCGTGCGTCCGCGCGGTGGTCGTGTGCACCCACGGGGAGACGATCGAGGTGCTCCAGCGACGGCTCGGCCGACCGGGGAAGCTCGCATTCAAGCCGGGCGGGGTCCACGAGAAAGGGTCCGCCTGGGTGCTCCACGCGAGCGCCGGCCGGTTCAGCTCTGCGAAGTACCTGCCACCTGGCGCCCCCACATCCCAGCGCCCGCCGTCCCGCCGGACGGGATGAGCGGGCCGCCCCGGCGTCGGAGCCGCCGGATCGGGGGTGCCGACCGGATCTCGCGGGACGAACGGATGTTCGCTACAATCGGTGCCGGTGGTGCAGGACACGCTGTTCACGTCGGGGGAGCAGATCAGGCTCCGGTCGGTCAGCGAGGACCTGGCGCGCACGACGCTGGGGCAGGGGGCCTGGCTGGACTTCCGCCCCGGGTGGGTGCTCGGCGCCGGTGTGCTGTTCGACCGGCTCCTTTCGGCCGTCCCCTGGAGCGCCGAGCGGCGTCCGATGTACGACCGGATCGTCGAGGTGCCGAGGCTCTCGTACTTCTACGACACCGGTGCCGCCCTGCCGGATCCCGCCGTCGAGGAGATGCTCGGTGCCCTCAGCGACCACTACGGACCTGCGCTCGGCGAGCCGCTCGAGACCGTTGGATGCTGTCTGTACCGCGATGGCTCGGACAGCGTCGCTTGGCACGGCGACCGGATCGGGCGGTCCTCGCACGTGGACACCGTGGTCG
>JBOGGB010000555.1:0-2723 GCA_050743605.1 Acidimicrobiales bacterium | reverse complement strand
AGAGGATCGATCCGGAGCTCCTCGAGCCGGTGCCGATCGGCGAGCACCGTCCGCTCGGGCGGCCACGTCCCGGCGAGCACCTGCTTGGAGAGTGGCGGGCGGTCGTACGGGTGGTGCAGCTCCTCGCCCACCAGAACCAGCGAGCCCGTGAAGCCACCCTCGCGGAGCGCTTGCGCGGCACGCAGCCCCGCGAGTGCCGCGCCGACGACTACGACCGCGCCGTCGGGTCGTAACGGGCCGGCGGCTCCGGGAGGTCTCACCGCCCGAACACGGCCATCCACTCCTTCCGGGAACGGGGCCGGTAGCAGACGTTCGCCCGCCGAGTCTCTGCCATGGTCGCGCACGGCTCGTCCGAGTAGTGGTGCCCGGGATAGACGAGCGTCTCGGCGGGAAGACTGGCGAGCCGCCGCGTGAGGGATTCGTACAGCGCCTCGGGATCACCGCCGGGAAGGTCGGTCCTCCCGCAACCTTGGAGGAACAGCGTGTCACCGGAGACGAGCTTTCCGTCGACGAGGAAGCACTGGCTCCCCGGCGTATGGCCCGGAGTGTGCACGAGCACCACCTGGACGTCCCCCACCTCCACGACGTCGCCGCCGCCGTGGGGCGTGAGGTCGCTCTCGACCACACCCGTGGCGCGTGCCACCCAGGGCAGCTCGTCCCGCTGGACGTGGACGGGCACCTGGACCCGCTCGAGGAGCGCGGCGATGCCCTCGACTTCCCAACCCATCGCAGCACCGCCGACGTGGTCGAAGTGGTAATGGGTGGCAAGGACGCCCGCGCACCGCATCCCGTCGGCTCCCAAGACGTCGAGCAGCTCACCCACGCGGTAGGCGGGGTCGACCAGCAAGGCTTCTCCGGTCTGCCGGTCGCCCACCGCATAGACGAAATTCGCCATCTGGCGCGCGATCGGGTCGTCCTTGGCGAAGTCTCGTCCCGACAGCAACTGCCGGAAGTACAGCGGCCCGGAGACGGGCGGCGGGTCGTTCTGCATCAGAAGAGGCCGGGCGTGCCGACACCTTCCCCGCCGCGAGGGACACCGTCCGAGCCACCTCCGACAGTGCCAGTCGCCGGTGGCGCCTCGTGCACGTCGTCGGTCTCCTCCAGGACCGCAGTCAGCCGGGGCACGAGCTGCTCGACCTGCATACGCGTGCGACGCAGCCGCTTGTCCAGCTCCTCGATGATCGCGGTGGCGCGGACGAGGCGGCCAACCAGTTGGTCGACGTCGACCTCGCGACCCTCGAAGAAGCCCACGATCTCGTCCAGCTCGGCGCTCGCCTCGGTGTAGCTCATCTCCTCGACGCGCGGCTCGCCTGCGCCCTCCTGCTCGCCAGCGGACGTTCCCATCACGCCTCCCCTCGGTCGCTCACCCGCATGGCCGGCTCACCCGGAGACCGGCTCAGGTCGGCTGCGTCCGCCGGGTCTGCCAGCTCCACCCTGTCGGCCACCGATCGGACGCTCCCGTCGGCAAAGCGCGTGACGAGCCTTCGCCCGGTCACGATCCCGCGAGCATGGCGGACGACGCGCCCCTCCTCGTCGAGCGTGAGGGTGTAGCCACGCTCGAGCTGGCGCTTCACGTCGTATGCGGAGACCAGGCGCCGCCAGGCGTCGAGCCGGTCCGCCGCCTGCTCGATCCGGGCCTGTGCGAGCGGCACGACCCTGCCTCCTCGCACCACAGTCGCGCTCCACGCGTCATCGAGTAGCCGGGGTGCGCACCGTCCGATCGTGCTCCCGCAGCGCAAGAGGTGCTCGTCGCGTCGGTCGACGAGGTGTCGGGCCATCCCGCACAGCCGCTGGCGGGTGGCGTCATGGTCGTGCTGGGCGGAGGAGAGCGCCTCGCCCGCCCGGCGGGCGACCGAAGAGGCTGCGGCGGAGACCGACGCCTCCCACCACTCCCAGACGCGTTGGACGAGATCGCGACCGCACTCGGTCGGGGTGATGCAGGACCGGTTCGCCACCACGTCGGCGACCGACTCGTCGCCGGTGTGGCCGATCCCGGTCCACACCGGGATCGACGACGTCGCGACCGCCCGTGCAACGGGCTCGGCGTCGAACGCGGCGAGATCGGCCTTCGAGCCCCCGCCGCGTACCACGACGATCACATCCAGGCATCGCGATCCCAGCGCAGACAGCTTATGGATCGCGGTGCTCAGGGCGGCGGGCGCCCCCGATCCCTGGACGGTCGCGGGTGCAACCTGCACCGCGAAGCCGAACCCCGAGGCCGTCAGCTGCCCGAGGAAGTCGCGGAAGCCTTCGGAGCCGGGGCTCGCGACGAGACCGACGCGGAGGGGCACCTCGGGCAGCGGCAACGCCGCATTGCGCGTGAGCAGCCCCTCGGACCCGAGCGCGCGGAGGAGCGCCGCACGCTTGGCTGCCAGGCGTCCCAGCAGCGCGGTGACGTCGAGCTCGCTGAGGAGGAAGCCGATCTCGGCCTTCGGGCGGTAGAAGTCGAGCGTCCCCCGGAGCACCACCACCATTCCCGCCTGCAGCTCGATCCCTTCGTGTGCGAGGGACGCACGCAGCGGAGCCCAGGTGGACTGCCAGCACTTGACTTTGAGCACCGGCGCCTGGCGGTCCTTCGCCGACTCGGGATCGACGAGGTCGACGTAGCAGTGGCCGCGCCCGGCGCGCTGGTCCGAGACGCTCTGGATCTCGCCTCGCACCCACAGCGCGCGTCGGCGCGGGAAGGACCGCTCGAGGGTGCCTTGGACCTCGTCGTAGAGATC
>JBOGGB010000554.1:0-2285 GCA_050743605.1 Acidimicrobiales bacterium | reverse complement strand
GACTTCTCCCATGTCACGGTGGACACGGTCACGGTGTCCGAGACGGTCCAGGCTCTCGCAAGGACGCTCCCACGGCGCGGCCGGGTCTCGTTCCGCGAGCTGACCGACGGGCTCAGGACCCGCATCGAGGTCATCGTGCACTTCTTGGCGGTGCTCGAGCTCTGCAAGCTCGGAAAGCTGCTGGTGGGCCAGGCCGAGCGGTTCGGTGACCTCGAGGTCGAATGGGTGGGCGGCGACGACGAGCCAGTCGAGGCACTGACCGGGACCGACGAGTACGAAGGGTGACGAGCGCGTGGAGTTCCGACGATGAGGGATGACGAGCTCGCCCGCGCGATCGAGGCCGTCGTCATGGTCACGCTCCAGCCGGTGCCGCCCGGGTTGCTCGCCGAGCTCGTCGAAGAGCCCGTGGAGCGCGTCGAGTCGGCGTGCACGAGGCTGGCCGCCTCCTACCGGGACGAGGCGCGCGGCTTCGTCCTCACCCGGGTCGCAGGGGGCTACCGATACCAGACCCATCCGGACCTCGCGCCCTACGTGGAGCGGTTCGCGAACCGTGAAGTGTCGCACCGCCTCGCCACGGCGGCCCTCGAGACCCTGGCGATCGTCGCGTACCGCCAGCCTGTGTCCCGCGCGCAGATCGCCGCGCTGCGCGGGGTCAATGCGGACGGCGTGCTGCGGCTGCTCGAGCAGCGGGGGTACGTCGTGGCGGTGGGACGCGCCGAGGGCCCGGGCCAGCCGATCCTCTACGGCACCACGGACCTCTTCTTGGAGCGGCTCGGCCTGGACGGCGTCTCGCAGCTCCCCCCGGTCGAGGACTTCCTCCCCGGCGCAGGGGTGGTGGGCGAGCTCGAAGCGGGCATGCGCCCGGCCGGCGCGCCGGGGGGCGCAGGAGGCAGGGGAGGCACGGGGGGCGGTGGCCCCGACGCCACAGGAGCCTGATTGCCAAGATCCGCTTGCCGACCCGGAGCACCCGGGCGGCGAGAGGCTCCAGAAGGTGCTCGCCCGTGCCGGCATGGGCAGCCGGCGGGTCTGCGACGAGCTGGTCGCGTCGGGCCGGGTCACCGTGAACGGGAACGAGGCGGTGGTCGGGCAGCGCGTCGACCCCCGCGCCGACCTGGTGGCCGTCGACGGGATCCCCGTCCCCGTCGCTCCCGGGCTCGTCTACTACCTCTTGAACAAGCCGGCGGGGGTGGTGACGACCGCCGCGGACCCGGAGAGCCGGCGCACGGTGCTCGACCTCGTCCCGGCCAGTCCCCGGGTCTTTCCGGTGGGCCGGCTCGACTACGCGACCGAGGGGCTGATCGTCCTGACCAACGACGGCGAGCTCGCGCACCGGCTCTCCCACCCTTCGCACGGGGTCCGAAAGGAGTACCTCGTGCACGTCGAGGGGGATCCCGGGCGCGGCGCACTGCGGCAGCTGCGCGACGGCGTCGAGCTCGACGACGGGCGGACGGCGCCGGCGACGGTCGGGCAGGTGTCGCCCGGCGTGCTGCGCATCGTGGTCCACGAGGGCCGCAACCGCCAGGTTCGCCGCATGCTCGAGGCCGTGGGCCATCCCGTGCGCCGCCTCGTGCGCACCCGGGTCGGTCCGGTCTCCGACCCGGGGCTGGCGCCGGGACGGTGGCGGCCGCTCAGCTCCGGGGAGATCCGGGCCCTCTACGCCGCCAGCGATGAGGGTGCCGGGCCCGAGGGCAGCGGGACCCGCGCGGCGGCCTCCAGGCGAAGGGGAAGCGGCCGGTAACATTCCGCCCCATGCCCGGTTCCGTGCGTGCGCTTCGTGGCGCGACCGGCGTCGCCGAGGACACGACGGCGCAGGTCACCGAGCGCGTGCAGGAGCTGCTCGTCGAGATGCTCGCTCGCAACGGTCTCGGCCTGGACGACGTGATCAGCGTGATCTTCACCTCGACTCCCGACCTCGTCTCGATGTTCCCCGCCGCCGCGGCACGCGGTATCGGGTTCGGAGCGGTGCCGCTCCTGTGCGCGTCGGAGATCCCGGTGCAGGGCGCGATGGCCCGGGTGATCAGGGTGCTCCTGCATGCCACGACCGAGCGGCCCTCGGCCGACCTGCGCCACGTCTACCTGCACGGCGCCCAGGTGCTGCGTGATGACCTCCCCGGTTGAGCCGTCGGGGCCGGACCGCCCCCGTCCCCGTCCCCGCCGCGCCCTCGTCGTCGGCACCGGGCTGATCGGCGGGTCGGTCGGGCTCGCGCTGGCGGCGCAGGGCTGGGAGGTGCGTGGCTACGACACCGATCCCGCTCGCAGCGACGCTGCCCTCGTGAGGCGAGCGC
>JBOGGB010000553.1:0-10648 GCA_050743605.1 Acidimicrobiales bacterium | reverse complement strand
CTGCTCGCGCCGGCCCTCGCGGAGCTCGCACCCCGTGAGCAGCTCATCCTGCAGCTCCGATTCGCACACGGTCTCACCCAGTCCGAGATCGCCGCGCGCGTGGGCATCAGCCAGATGCACGTCTCGCGGCTCCTCGCGGCCAGCCTCGAGCGGCTGCGCAGGCGGGTGACCGAGATCACGACCGAGGTCCCGACCGAGGTCCCGACCGAGGTGACCAGCGAGGTGGCCAGCGAGAGCACGAGCTAGATGACGACCGGGCATCGGCGCTCTACGCCCGACGGCGCAGGAGCGATCCAGCCCATGCGCGAGCGGCCTGCATTCGGCGCCCTGGTATCACACCACGCGCAGCTCGCGGGGATCCACCTCCGAGAGCTGTTCGCCGACGACCCGGACCGCGCCGAGCGCTTCAGTCTCGAAGCCGCCGGGCTCTACCTCGACTATTCGAAGAACCGAGTCACCGACGAGACCCTCGGCCTCCTTCTGCAGCTCGCCCGCGAGTCGGGACTGGAGGCCCGCCGCGACGCGATGTTCGCAGGTGAGCACGTGAACGTCTCTGAGGACCGGGCCGCCCTGCACGTCGCCTTGCGCATGCCCAAGGGCACGTCGCTTGTCGTCGACGGCACCGACGTCGTGGCGCGGGTGCACGAAGTCCTCGACAGAATGGAGGGATTCTGCCGGCGCGTGCGTTCCGGAGAGTGGACCGGCCATACCGGGAGTCGGATCCGCAACGTCGTGAACATCGGGATCGGCGGATCGGACCTCGGCCCGGTCATGGCCTACGAAGCGCTGCGATGGTACTCCCAGCGAGACTTGACCTTCCGCTTCGTGTCCAACATCGACCCGACCGACCTGGTCGAGGCGACGCGCGACCTTGTCCCCGGCGAGACGCTGTTCATCGTGTCCTCGAAGACCTTCACGACGCTCGAGACTCTCGAGAACGCGACCTCCGCTCGAGAGTGGATCGTCGGTTCCCTGGGGAGTGACGACGCGGTTGCCAAGCACTTCGTGGCCGTCTCGACGAACGCCGAGCAGGTCGCAGATTTCGGCATCGACACGCAGAACATGTTCGGCTTCTGGGACTGGGTGGGGGGCCGGTACTCGATGGACTCGGCGATCGGCCTCTCCACCATGCTCGCGATCGGTCCCGAGCACTTCGCGGACATGCTCGCCGGCTTCCACGAGATGGACGTGCATTTCCGATCGGCTCCGCTCGAGCGGAACATGCCAGTCATCTTGGGACTCTTGTCCGCGTGGTACAACGAGTTCTTCGGCGCGCAGTCGGTCGGGGTCATGCCGTACAGCCAGTACCTGAAGCGCTTCCCGGCGTACCTCCAGCAGCTCACCATGGAGTCGAACGGAAAGCGCGTGACGCTGCGCGGGACCCCGGTCGATTACGAGACCGGCCCGGTGTACTGGGGGGAGCCGGGGACGAACGGCCAGCACAGCTTCTACCAGCTCCTGCACCAGGGGACGCGCCTGGTGCCCGTCGACCTCATCGGGTTCGGGAAGAGCCTGAACCCGATGCGCGAGCACCACGACCTCCTCATGTCCAACGTCTTCGCGCAGGCACAGGCGCTCGCGTTCGGCCGGACCGCAGAGGAGGTCCGGGCCGAGGGCACCGAAGAGGCGGTCGTCCCCCACAGGGTGATGCCGGGGAACCGGCCGACGAACGTGCTGCTCGCCGAATCGCTCACGCCGCGCATCCTGGGCGTCCTCGTGGCGCTCTACGAGCACGACGTCTTCGTGCAGGGTGCGCTGTGGGACATCGATTCCTTCGACCAATGGGGGGTCGAGCTCGGCAAGCAGCTGGCAAAGGCGATCGTCCCGGAGCTCGAGGCCAGCTCGGAACCGGAGCTCGACCACGACCCGTCCACGAATGCACTGATCCGGCGCTACCGCGCGCTGAAGCGGCAGGGCTGAGGGAAGGGCGCCCGCTTCTGGACCGGCGCACTGGACCGGCGCACTGGACCGGCCCGGTGGTGGCCGACCTAGGGTGGGGCATGGCCACGGATACCCCGATGCAGCTCGGCATGGTCGGCCTCGGCCGGATGGGCGCCAACTTGGTGCGCCGGCTCCTGCGTGACGGCCATCGCGCGGTCGTCTACGACGTCGACCCTTCTGCGGTACACGCGCTCGAGTCCGAGGGAGCCACGGGGGCGTCCTCGCTCCCGGACCTCGCCGCGAAGCTCGACTCGCCGCGCGCCATATGGCTGATGCTCCCCGCGGCGATCGTGGACCAGACGCTCGACGAGCTCGTCGAGTCACTGGAGGCCGGGGACACCGTCATCGACGGGGGCAACTCCTACTACCGCGACGACATCACGCGCGGAAAGGCGCTCTCGGCGCGCGGGTTCCACTACGTCGACTGCGGCACGAGCGGCGGCGTGTGGGGGCTCGAGAGGGGCTACTGCCTCATGATCGGTGGGGAACAGGAACCGGTGCGGAGACTTGACCCGATCTTCAGGACCATCGCACCCGGTCGCTCCAGCGCGCCGCCAACGCCCTCGAGGTCCCGCGACGGGACTGCGCCGGACGGGTACCTGCACTGCGGACCGAACGGTGCCGGACACTTCGTGAAAATGGTCCACAACGGCATCGAGTACGGGATGATGGCAGCCATCGCCGAAGGGCTGAGCATCATCGGGCACGCCGACGTGGGAACCAAGGCCCAGGAGAGCGACGCCGAGACGACGCCGCTGCGCGACCCTGAGGTCTACCAGTACTCGATCGACGTTGCAGAGGTGGCCGAGCTGTGGCGGCGCGGCTCGGTCGTGGGGTCGTGGCTCGTCGACCTCGTGGCCGACGCGCTCGCCCGCACAGCGCGCCTCGATCAGTTCGCAGGCCGCGTCTCGGACTCTGGCGAGGGGCGGTGGACCGTGCTCGCCGCGGTCGACGAAGGGGTCCCCGCACCGGTGATCACTGCGTCGTTGTTCGAACGGTTCGAGTCGCGGGGGCTCGGAGAGCTCACCGCGAAGCTCCTCTCGGCCATGCGCAGCGAGTTCGGAGGGCACGTCGAGAAGCCGGCAGGCTCCTAGACTCGTGCACCACGATCTGATCGTCTTCGACGACCTCGACACCCTCTCGGACGCGGCTGCACGCTACGTGGCAGACCTCGCGCGACAGGCGGTCGCGGACGACGGGGCCTTCCATTTCGCTGTGAGCGGAGGAAAGTCTCCTTGGCAGATGTTCGGCGTACTCACGACGCTGGACGTCCCCTGGGACCGCACCGCCATCTGGCAGGTGGACGAGCGCGTCGCGCCGGACGATGACCCCGACCGGAACCTCGCGAGCCTGCGGGAGGCCCTGGGCGACAAGGCCGCACACGTCCACGCGATGCCCGTTGAGGACGACGACCTCGAAGCGGCTGCGGACCGCTACGGCGCCGCGCTACCCCACCAGTTCCACCTCGTGCATCTCGGGATCGGACCGGACGGCCACGCGGCGTCCCTCGTGCCCGGAGATCCGGTCCTCGCCGTCCGTGACCGTCCGGTGTGGGTCACGTCGACCAGCTACCAGGGGCGGCGCAGGATGACGCTGACCTACCCTGGGATCGAGCGGGCCCACAGACTGCTATGGCTCGTGAGCGGCGAGGACAAGCGGGTGCCTCTCGCAAAGCTCCTCGCTGCGGACCCTTCGATCCCCGCAGGCAGGGTCGAGGCCGGCTCGTCCATCGTCATGGCCGACCGGTCCGCCGTCCCGGCCGAGAGCTGAGCCGCTCACCGCGCTCGGGGGCCTTCGGGGCGCAGACGCTCGACCCTGTCCTCGCGGCCGACCACGATCTCGGTGACCAGCTCCGGCGGGAACAGCCCGTGCTCGACCACCCCTGGCACCGCGCGCAGTGCCTCATCCAGCGCGTCGGGGTCGTCCACCGGGCCCAGGTAGTCGCAGAGCACCCCGCCGTCCGGCGTCAGGGGAGCATCTCGCCGCTGCACCGGACCGAGCACCGCGAGCCGGCGCAGCGTCGAGGCGAGCCCGAAGGCGAGCAGCTCCACAGGTACCGGCGGGCGCAAGGCAAGCACCAGCTTCGTCGAGTCGACGATGACGACGAAGCGCTCCGCGGCCGCGGCGACGAGCTTCTCGCGCGTATGCGCGCCGCCCCCGCCCTTCACGAGCCAGCCGTCCGGCGCGACCTGGTCGGCGCCGTCGACTGCGAGGTCCACCTGTTCGACCGCGCTGAAGCGCTCGACCCGCAGGCCGACCTGCCGGGCCGCCGCCTCCGTGCGAGGGGACGTCGCCACGCAGCGCAGCTCCAGGCCGCGGGCGGCGAGCGCCGGGACGAAGTGCGCGACCGTCGTCCCGGTCCCGAGCCCCACGGTCATGCCCACCTCGGCCAGGTCCGCCGCGGACTCCGCCGCCAGACGCTTTTCGTGCTCGACGATCTCCATCGGCGGATTGTCGCACCTGTCCCTTCGTGGCGCCTTCAGCCGACGAGCGCCGGGCGGTAGGCGCGCCGGGCGTACTCGTCGACCATCCGGTGCGCCGAGAAGAAGGAGGCGTTGAGCACGATGGCGCTCCGGCCCATGGCGGCCAGGACCCCGCGGTCCTTGTAGTACGCACGGACCACGGTCTCTTCGAGCGTGCGGTAGAGGTGGTCCCCGTCGGCGCCGGCGCCGTCTGGACCTCCGATCGCCCATCCGGTGACGCCGTCGATCCATCCCTCGGCCCACCAGCCGTCGAGCGTGCTCAGGCTCGGCACCCCGTTGAGCGCCGCCTTCATCCCGCTCGTCCCGGAGGCCTCGTTCGGAGGGGTGGGGGTGTTCAGCCAGACGTCGGCGCCCGCGCAGAGAAGGCGGCCGAGCTGCATCCCGTAGTTCTCCACGAACGCGACCGTGACGCCGCGTGGGGCCGCGCCGATCACCGACATCACGTGCCGGATCATCGCCTTCGCCTCGCCGTCGGCTGGGTGCGCCTTGCCGGCGAACACGATCTGGAGGGGTCCGGTCTCGGCGATCGAGGACAGGCGGTCGAGATCCGAGAGCACGAGGTCGTTGCGCTTGTACGTGGCGAAACGCCGCGCGATCCCGATCGTGAGGAAGTCCGGCCGGAGGATCACCCCCACGCGCCGGCGTACCTCGGCGCACAGCGCGCGCTTGCTCTTGTCGTGCGCTGCCTGCAGCTCCTCCAAGGGGATGTCCGCCGCGTAGCGGAGCTGCACGCTATCCCTGCGCCACCCCGGAAGGTGGCGGTCGAAGAGGGACGCATTCGCTGGTGCGGCCCAGGTCGTGCTGTGCACGCCGTTGGTCACTGCCTCCACGGGCTCCCCGGGGAACATCTGCCGGGTCACGTCGCGATGCCGCAGGGAGACTCCGTTCACGAACCCGGCGCACCGCATCCCGAGGACGGTCATGTTCAGCGTCCCGTCACTCTCCAGGCACCCGAAGCTGCGCAGGGCGTCGACCACAGGCCCGCCGAGGACCGCTTCGGCGACGTCCGCCGCGAAGCGGTCGTGGCCGGCGGGCACGGGAGTATGGGTGGTGAACACGCACCTGCGGCGTACCGCCTCGAGGTCTTCTGCTCCCGCACCGACGAGGCCGCCGGAGAGGGCGCCGGCAGGGTCGAACCCCGCCACTCGCCGTGCGAGCAATGCCACAGGGACGAGAGACCCGTGACCCTCGTTCAGGTGGTGGATCGCGATGGCCTGGTGCCCGAGAGTGTCGAGCACGAGCGGGCCGCCGAGCCCGAGCACGGCCTCCTGGCAGAGGCGTTGGAACGGGTCGGTCGGATAGAGCCGGTCGGTGATCCTCCGGTCGTCCGGCGCGTTGTCCTCCACGTCGGTGTCGAGAAAGTGCACGGGCACGCAGTGGCCGTCGACGCCCTTCACGAGCGCCCGCCACACCCGGACGACGACACGCCGGCCGGCGACGGCGACGGCGACCCGCACCGGGAGCTCCTCGAGCCGCGCCGAGGGCGTCCATCGGACCGGGGTCTCGCGCTGCTCACCGTCGGCGACCGACTGGTCGAAGAACCCGCTGTTGTAGAGGAGGGAGACCGCGCCCAGCGGCAGTCCCCGGTCGGCTGCGGCTCGCACGTGGTCCCCTGCGAGCACTCCGAGACCCCCGCTGAACGTAGGGAGCCGGTCGTCGAGCGCGATCTCCATGGAGTAGTACGCGATCTGCACCGGTGCCAGGTCCGCACGAGCCATGACGGAGCGACGCTACCGGACCCTGAGATGCCCGGAGTACGCCCTGGCCGAATGGACCGGTTGGGCCGTGGACGGACCGAGGTGCGACGTGCGATGCGCATGGGTAAGGTCCCCCGGGCAACAGGACCGATGGCCACGTCGACACCAAGGAGGTCGCAATGCCCCTCACCGGGGAGTACGAGCCGTCAGCCTCGGAGTGGGTCCGAGACCAGGTGGCCGAGTACGAGAGCTCCGGCGGGACGCGCGCGAGCACGCTGCTCGACACCGGGCTCCCTGTCGTCATCGTGACGACGCGGGGTGCCAAGTCCGGGAAGATCCGCAAGTGGGCGCTCATGCGCGTGGAGCACGACGGCGAGTACGCGCTCGTCGCTTCGAAGGCCGGCGCGCCCGACAATCCGCAGTGGTACTGGAACGTGAAGGCCGACCCCACCGCGCTCATGATCCAGGACGGGCCCGAACCCTTCGACGCCGTGGCCCGGGAGGTCACCGGCGAGGAGAAGGCAGCATGGTGGACGCGTGCGCTCGCGGCCTACCCCCCATACGCCGAGTACCAGGAGAAGACGACGCGCGAGATCCCGGTCTTCGTGGTCCGCCGCGCCGAGCCCGCCTGAGCTCGCTCGGCACACTTCTGGTCACTCACCGGTCAACGCCGGCTCGTCCCTCGTTCCTCCGTCTCGTCCTTCTCCCCCGGCGTCTCCGCGCGCCCGTCCGACGATCTGGCGCTGCCCGTGCCGTCATCGTTCGACAGCGCTGCGGCGAGCCCGGTCAGGCGCACCGGGGTAGGCGCACGGCGGTGGACGACCACGAGCGCGAGGCTCCCGACGCCGGCCATACCGAAGGTCGTCACCAGGCGGTAGATGACCGTGGCCAACACGGCGTCGCCGGTCGGCGTTCCCGACAGGGTGAGCGCGCCGATCATCCCACCCTCGACGAAGCCGATGCCGCCTGGCACCGGGGCGAGCGACCCGGCGATCTGCGCAGCAGCGTAGGCGAACAGGAGAGCCCTCCACGGGACGGCGAGCGCGAGGATCGCGAACCCCGTCGCCAGCACCGCCACGTCGAGGATCCAGTTGACGATGTTGAGGGCGTAGACCTCTACGCCGCCGGAGATCGTCGCCCGGAAGTGGGCGATGTCGCCAGCGTGCTGGATCGCGCGTCTCGCGAGGCGGAGGGCGGGCAGCCGTCGGCGGCGCTCGAGCCACGCCCGGACCGCCGCAAGCCGGTGCGCGACGGCCACGCCCGCCACCGCGCACGCTGCGACCAGCACGAGCAACCCGACGAACGGCCCTGGCGCGAGCAGCCCCGCGATGCCCGCTCCCACGAGGCACAGGAACAGCACCGAGATGCCGGCCGTGAAGCCGCCCGCCAGGACTGCCCACAGCGCGAGCGGGAGGGGCACGCCGTGGCGACGGTACTGGGTGACGAGCCAGCCGCTCGAGGGCGCGGTGCCGCCCGGCACGAGGTTCGAGATGCCGGTGGCCGCGACGGTCAGGGTCGCCACCGTCCGCCGAGGCATGTGCGCCCCTCCGGCCGCAAGGAGGCGTCGCTGCACGAGCGAGTACGCGAGGAACGACACTGCCTCCGCGGCGAAGGCGGCGGGGAGCCAGACGAGCCCGTCGGGGCTCACGTGACGGATCGCCGAGTCCAGGTCGCCCCGGATCCGGTAGATGAGCAGACCGAAGGCGCCGACGATCAGGACGACGAGCAGGACCTTCGGCGGCGGCAGCCACCGGGGCCAGCGCCACCGCCCGACGTGCCGACCCGGCGCCTTGTGGGCGTCGCCGCCGTGCCCCATGGGGGTAGAGGGCATCGTGGCATGGACGTGGGGAGACGGCGACTGCACTGACCGCTCACCGCGCGCCATCCCCTCGGATATTCCCCGCATCCCTCGCGTTCCCCCGTCGGTCCGACAAGTTTCCAGTGATTCGGGGCCCGCCGTGCCAGCCCGCGAGAGTCGAGTAGCGTGAGCCCGTGGTGGCGCGAGGGGGCGCGGACACGGTCGCCGGCCGTGCAACGGCCGCATCCACGCGCCCGCAACGTCGGCGCCACCGCGACAACCCCGACGCCTACATCGCCGGTGACCGGCGACGTGCCCTTGGCGACGGCCGGGAGCTGCCCGACCGGGTGAGGGGTGCGGCGGTCTTCGCCGACATCTCCGGGTTCACCCCCCTGACCGAAGCGCTCGCGCAAGAGCTCGGGCCCCAACGAGGTGCCGAAGAGCTCACCGTGGCACTGGAGCGTGTGTTCGACGCCGTGCTCGGCGAGCTCCATCGGTTCGGCGGGACCGTCATCTACTTCAGCGGCGACGCGGTGACCTGCTGGCTCGACGGGGACGACGGGCTCCTCGGGGTCGCGTGCGCGCTCGCGATGCAGCGGGCCATGTCCTCCGTCTGCAGGCTCACGACCCCTGCCGGCACCGAAGTGGAGCTAGGGATGAAGGTGGCGGTCGCCGCCGGGCCGGCGCGGCGCTTCGTCGTGGGCGATCCCGACATCCAGCTGATCGACGTCCTCGCCGGGTCGCTCATGGACCGGCTCGCCTCGGTCGAGCACCACGCCGAGCGCGGAGAGGTCCTCGTGGACTGCGCGACGCTCGGGGAGCTCGACGACCGCATCGAGGTGTCGGTCGTCCGGGGGGATGGAGAAGACCGGGCGGCCGTCGTCGAGTCGGTGACCGCCGGCATCGGGTCGCCCCTGCCCTCTCCGCCCTACCCGAGACTCTCGCGCTCGGTCGTGCGCCGGTGGCTCCTCCCTGCCGTTTACGCACGCATTCGCACCGGGCGGGGCGAGTTCCTCTCCGAGCTCCGCCCCGCGGTGCCGATGTTCGTGCGCTTCGGGGGCATCGACTACGACGAGGACGAGTGCGCGCCGCAGCACCTGGACGAGTTCCTCCGCAGAGCGCAGTGGGTCGTCGACGGGCACGGCGGCAACGTCCTCCAGCTCACGATCGGTGACAAGGGCGCGTACCTGTACGCGGTCTTCGGCTCACCGCTCGCGCACGAGGACGACTGCGCACGCGCGTGCGCCGCCGCGCTCGACGTGCTCGCGTTGGAAGGGGAGACCGCCGCGACCGGCCTGCAGATCGGCCTCGCCAAGGGCAGGGTCCGCAGCGGCACCTACGGCCACCACCAACGCCGGACCTTCTGCTGCCTGGGTGACCCCGTCAACCTCTCCGCCCGGCTGATGTCGGCGGCACTTCCCGGCACGGCATACGTGACACCCGAGGTGGCCAAGGACGCGGCGGCACGCTTCGACTTCGAGGAGCTCGCCGCGATGACCGTGAAAGGCAAGTCCGCGCCGATCGCGGTGCGCCGGCTCACCGGGCGCGCCCGCCACGGAGCAGGTCGGGTGGTCCGCGCCAGCCACCCGCTCGTCGGTCGCGCCGACGAGCTCGACCAGCTGGTCTCGCTGTCCGACATCGCGCTCGCGGGCGATGGCCAGCTGGTCGCGATCGCCGCGGAAGCCGGCATGGGCAAGTCGAGCTTGACCGCGGTCTTCGCCGAGCTCTTGGAGGACCGAGGCGTCCCGGTCCTCGCCGGCGCGGCGGCATCCGCCGGCGGCAGCAGCTACCTCGTGTGGAAGACGGCGGCGGAGGCCCTGTTCGGGCTCACGGGCGAGGAAGCGACATCGAGGGAGGTGGTCGCCCGTCTCGAGCGTGCCCTCGCCGAGGTGGACGCGACCCTTCTCCCCCGGATGCCGCTCCTGGGACCGCTCGTCGGCGCCCCCGTCGAGGACAACGAGCTCACCGCCGGTTTCGACGCGAAGCTCCGCAAGTCCTCGCTGGAGTCCCTGGTCGTGCAGTACCTCACCCGGTGCGCCGCGCGGGGCCCGCTCGCGATCGTGCTCGAGGACTGCCACTGGATCGACCCGCTGTCGGCGGACCTGCTCGACCTCGTCGCCCGGGCCGCGGTCAACCTGCCGGTGCTGGTGCTCCTCACCTACCGGCCGGGATCGTTCCGCGCCCCCGCTCTCGGGCACACCACCGTCCTCGAGCTCTCCCGCCTCGACGACGGCAGCTGCCGCGCGATCCTCGAGTCCAGGCTGGCTGCCCTCTACGGGCTCGACGCCGTCCCGTCGCCAGCCCTTCTCGAGCGGCTCGTCACCCGTGCGGAAGGCAACCCCTTCTACCTCGAAGAGCTCGCCGGCTACCTCCTCGACCGGGGTGCCGATCCCGCAGACCCTCGCGCCGCCGCGATCGAGCTACCGGCCAGTCTCTCGTCCCTCGTCCTCTCCCGCATCGATACTCTCGGCGAGTCCCCCCGCAGAACCCTGAAGGTGGCGAGCGTGGTCGGCCGAGAGTTCGACGCCGACACCCTCGTCGGCGCTTACCCGGAGCTCGGCACGCCGAGCCAGCTCGCCGGGCAGCTCCGGCGGCTGCGGGCGGGAGACCTGGTCGTCCTGGAGGACCCCAGCTCGCAGCGTTACAGCTTCAAGCACGCGGTGATCCAAGAGGTCGCCTACGAGAGCCTGCCGTACGCGCTGAGGGCGAAGGTGCACGGACGGGTGGGC
>JBOGGB010000552.1:0-4568 GCA_050743605.1 Acidimicrobiales bacterium | reverse complement strand
AAGCAGCTCCTGCGTATCCAGGCAGAGCAGTCGGCTCATTCTTGGCAGGAGCTCGAGGCGGACATCTTCTCGGAAGAGTTTCTCCTCGCACGCCCGTTGCTCGAGGCGATCCGCAGCGATACGCCCGTCGTGCTGCTTGTCGACGAGATCGACCGCGTGGAGCTCGAGACCGAGGCGCTCCTGTTGGAGGTGCTGTCGGAGTACCAGGTATCGATCCCCGAGCTCGGAACCGTCCGCGCGACCCGGGTGCCGATGGTCTTCCTCACCTCCAACAACACGCGGGAGCTCTCCGAAGCGCTCAAGCGGCGCTGTCTCTACCTCCACATGGACTACCCGCAGATCGAGCTCGAGCGCGAGATCGTCCTCCGGCGGGTCCCCGGCATCGGCGAGGAGCTAGCGGACCAGGTCGCCCGCGTCGTGCGTTCGCTGCGCTCCCTCGAGCTGCGCAAGCCGCCATCGGTGGCCGAGACGCTCGACTGGGCGCGGACGCTCGTCGTGCTCGGAATCGAGTCGATCGACGCCGCCGGCGCCCGGGGCACGCTGCACGTGCTCCTCAAGTACCGCCAGGACATCGAGCGCGCCGCTAAGGAGCTTCTGGCGTCCGATGCTTGAGCTCCTGTCGGGGTTTGTCGCCGAGCTCCGCGCCGCGGGGCTGCCCGTCTCCCTGACCGAGCACCTCGACGCAGCGAGAGCCGTCCACCATGTGCCGATGGAAGACCGCGAGGCCTTGAAGGCCATCCTGGGTGCGACGCTCGTGAAGTCCGGAGCCCACTGGCCGGCTTTCGAGACGGCCTTCGAGGTGTTCTTCTCGTTGCGAGTCACGCCGTGTGGCGCGGGCGAGGAATTCGAAGGACCCCCTGCTGCCCGCGCGCCAGCCGGCGGTTCCGGGGCAGCGGAGGTGAGTGCCGCAGAGCTCGCGGCGCTGCTCCTGCGGGCGATGCGCCAAGGCGACCATGCGCTTACCGGCGCGCTCGCGCACTCCGCGGTGGACCGCTATGCCGGCGTCGAGCCCGGTCGGCCGGTGGGGGGCAGCTACTACCTCTACCGTACGCTCCGCCATCTCGACCTGGAAGGACTGCTCGAGCGTCTCCTCGAGGCGGCACGCCGGGAGCAAGAGCTGACCGCGCTCCAAGAGAGGCTCCTCGCCGACGAGTACCGAGCGCGGATCGCCGCGCTCCGCAAGGCGATCGAGTCGGAGATCAGGCGACGCCTCGTGCTCGACCGTGGCGCCGAAGCGCTCGCGAAGTCGGTCCGTCGCGCGCTTCCCGAAGACGTCGACGTCATGCACGCGAGCGGAGAGGAGCTTGCCGCCCTCCAGCGCGCACTCCACCCGCTCTCGCGCAAGCTCGCGGTCAGGCTCGGGAGGAAGCGCAGACACCGCCGGCGAGGTCCCCTCGACTTCCGAGCGACTGTGCGCCGCTCGCTCTCTACTGGCGGAGTGCCGATCGAGCCACGCTTTCGCCGCCCGCGGCCTTCGAAACCCGAGATCTTCGTGATCGCGGACGTATCGGGGTCGGTCGCGTCGTTCGCCCGGTTCACGCTGCAGCTCGTGTACGCGATCAGCACGCAGTTCTCGAAAGTCCGCAGCTTCGCATTCGTCGACGGCATCGATGAGGTCACGCACGTCTTCGAGCGTTCCGATGATCCCTTCACCGCGGTCCGGCGCATCACGACCGAGGCCGACGTGGTCTGGCTCGACGGTCATTCCGACTACGGGCACGCGCTCTGCGAATTCGATCGGAGATGGGGAGACGAGGTCACCTCGCGCGCCACGGTGCTCGTGCTCGGTGACGGCCGGAACAATTACCATGAGTCCGGAGCGTGGGTCCTGCACGAGCTCCGTCGTCAGGCGCGCCACCTGTACTGGCTGAACCCCGAACCGAGCCGGTACTGGGGCTCCGGCGACTCGATCGTGGACACCTACGCAGTCCACTGCGATGCCGTCGTCGAGTGCCGCACGCTGCGCCAGCTCGAGCGGTTCGTCGCCGAGCTCTCCTGAGCACGCTCCCGCGCGCGTCCGGGGAGAGCTCGAAGCGGCAGCTCCGGCGAGGAATGCTGCCGATGAGTACTTCGGTGCAATGTGAGGGGTTGAACGCCTCGTCGCGGGAGGTCCCGATGTCCCGCACAGCGCCACACGCTGTCGCCGTCCGGGTCCAACTCGTTCTTCCCGAGCGGCGGACCCGTCAGTTACTCCGAGGAGGTCCTCGACTGCGGGGGCGGGCTCTACCTCAACGACCCGACCGCGTGATTGCCGGGTACACCGACGAACTAACAAGCGGCACCATTAGTGCTCGACCGGCGGCGCGGGCTCAGCCAGCGAGATGCCCAGCAGGACGATCATCGCTCAGTCGAGCATGAAGGCGTCGTACACGACCGCGTTTGCCGCCCTGAGCGCGAGACCTACGAAGATGCTGTCCCGCAACCACGAGTACCGCTCATCGCCCGTGTCGAAGGTGATGAGAACCCGGAAATAGTACTCGTCTGGAGAAACTTCATCCCCTCTTTGGAGTCGAGCCAACACCTCCGGCGGTCCTCGCCGGAAGCCTTCGGTGTAGATGATAATTGGAACGCCGTCCTCGGTTCGGAGGAGATAGCGAGTGTCAATGATGGCCGTGCCGCCGGCCGTGACACGCTGCCAGTCCGCACCTCCGGGTTCGACCACGCCGTTGAGCCGAGGCCCGTGAAATCTGCCGCCCACGATCGGTACGACGCGGCGATGGCCGAGTAGCGCGTCACCCACCTCGACGGGAGGCGCGAGGTCGACCTCAAAGCGAGCGACGAAGGTGAGGGTCGCTTGAGGCGGAGTCCGGATATTCACGGGGTAGCCCTTTCTGATCGTTAGGCGAGAGACTAAGTCGATCTCGAGACGAACTCGGGATCGGGGGCGTCGACGGCGCAGCCTTCGCAATCGCGGCGCGCCGCGCCGTACGAGCCGTCACATCCGGCGATCACCTCACACGAGATGGAGTCGGGCTCGCCGACGCGCCAAGCAGAGCTAGCAGGCGTAGTCCCCGTCGAACGGTTTGCCGTTCACGTCGTCGGCGTACTGGAGGAGCTGGATCGGGCCCGAAGGCAGCGAGTCGTGCAGGCTCAGTGCCATTGGTCTCGCATTGGCGCACTTGTACGCCGGTGTCGGTCCTGTCCACCAAGCCGGGAACAGCGGTGCCGAGGGGTTGTAGGCGCCGACGATGTACTTCCAGCGGGAGAGGGAGAAGTAGAAGCCCACTGTGTTGATGTTCTCCGTGTACCTCAGCGCGTCGTACGCGCCCACCACGACGGAGCGGCTTGCCGCGGTCGAAGGGCTCGAAGAGAACCCGATCGGCTCGACGTCGAGCCACCAAGGCACCTCTGAGCGTGTCCCGATGATCGTCGTCGCCTGCTGATAGGCCGCAATGGCGGCGCCGTACCCGTAGTCGCAGGCGGTAGCTGTCGGGGCTGTGGCGTTCCCGGCACAAGCCGGCTCCGCGGTGCCGGAGACTCCGTAGGACAGGAACGTGTACAAGTTCAGCCCTCCAGCAGCCCAGGTTGCCTCCTGGGCCAGGCAGGGGTTCACGGTGCCGTAGGACCATCCAGTGACCTCGACGACGCCGATCTGGTGCGGGTCGGGAGGGAACCCCCCACATTGGTAGTGGGACACGTCGTAGCCGAAGCTGCCGGGCTGGAACGACGGCGGTCCCGGGTCGCCGTTCCCCGCACCGGTCGCGATCCCGACGATCCGCCCGGGAATGCGCTCTGGGGTCGAACCCCAGTAGACGGCCGAGCCGAAGGCCGTCACCTTGCCTCCGGAATCTGCCAGCCAGTAGCCCCTGGCGTCGTAGAGCGTCGCGATGCCGACGACCGGTCGAGTCAACCGCTGGTCGCCGAGCGAGCCGTAGTAGCGGCTCGTCGCGCCGCCGAAGGTGAACACCCCGCCGTTGGTGGCGACGAGCAAGTAGCCCGCTCCTGTGGGCATCGCGGCCACGGCGCTCACCGGATCGGCCAATCGGTGTCCGCCCATCGAGCCGTGGAACTTCGCGTTGCCGAAGCTGAACACCCCGCCGTCGGCCGCGACCAGCCAGTACCCATGCCCTGTGCGAGTGGACGTCATGCCGACGATCGGAGCGGCGAGCTTCTTGCCCCCTTCGGAGCCGTAGAAATGCGCAGCACCGAACGTGAACACTCCGCCGTCGGCCGCGACCAGCCAGTAGCCCTTCCCTGTGGGGGCCGCTGCCAATCCGACGATGGCGGAGGAAAGCTTCTTGCCCCCTTCGGAGCCGTAGAAATGCGCAGCACCGAACGCGAACACTCCTCCGTCGGCTGCGACCAGCCAGTAGCCCTTCCCTGTGGGCGACGCCGCCATGCCGACGACCGGCTCGTTCAGGCGATGACCTGCCATGGAGCCGTAGTGCGGCGCGCCTCCGAAGCTGTATACCGCACCAGTCGAGGACCCCAGCCAATAGGCCGTGTCCTGGATCGGGAACGCACCGCCGGTGCGTGCTGGTGTCGTGGCCCCCGGTGTCGTGGTCGTCGTGGCCCCCGGTGTCGTGGTCGTCGTGGCCCCCGGTGTCGTGGCCCCCGGTGTCGTGGTC
>JBOGGB010000551.1:0-14897 GCA_050743605.1 Acidimicrobiales bacterium | reverse complement strand
GACCAGCACCTCGTGGGGTGCCGCGCCAACGCCGCTCCCGACCAGCGCACAGAGCCGCTCGGCGGCGTCCAGCCCCGGCGCGCCGGTGGCCGCATTCGCGTTGCCAGAGGTGAGGACCACCGCCGCGGCGCGCCCCGCGCTCTTCGCGAGGTGCTCCCTGCTCACCCGCACCGGTGCCGCCGCGGCCAGGTTGTCGGTGAAGACGCCCGCGACCGGAACCGCGTGCCCTCCCGCGGTCGCCACCACCGCGAGGTCCGGCGCCCCGGCGGGCTTGATCCCCACCGCTCCCCCGGCTGCCACGAACCCCCGGGCAGCGGTGACGCTCACGGGTACAGCGCGACGAGCGGCAGGCCCGCGCCCTCGTCGAGGCCGAGCGCGAGGTTGGCGCACTGCACCGCCTGGCCGGCCGCGCCCTTCACCAGGTTGTCCAGGGCACAGAGCGCGACTAGCCAGCCGGTGCGCTCGTCGACCCTCGCGGTCACGTGCGCGGTGTTGGAGCCGGTCGTCGACTTGGTCGACGGCGGCTCCTCGGTCACGGCGACGAAGCGCTCCCCTGCGTACGCTTCGCGCAGGATCTCCATGGCGTCACCGGTGGTGAGCCTGCGCGCCGGCCGTGCGTAGCAGGTCGCGAGGAGCCCCCTCGTCATCGGCACCAGGTGCGGGGTGAACAGGACGGAGCAGCCGAGCACCTGCTCCATCTCGGGGGTGTGGCGGTGCGTCAACAGCCCGTAGGCGCTGAAGTTCTCGTTCGCGGCGCCGAACTGGAGCTGCGCCGTCGCGCCGCGGCCCGCGCCCGAGACCCCGCTCGCGGCGTCGACGACCACTCCGCCCTCCACGGCGCCCGCACGGGTGAACGGCGCGAGCGCGAGCGCCGCCGCGGTCGGGTAGCACCCTGGCGCGGCGATGAGGCGCGCGCCGCGGAGCTCGTCGCGGAACAGCTCGGGGAGGCCGTAGACGAACTCGCCGAGCAGCTCCGGCGCGCCGTGCGCTCCCCCGTACCAGCGGGGGTAGGCCGCCGCGTCGCGCAGGCGGAAATCGGCGGCGAGGTCGACGACGAGCCCGACGCGCCCGGCGAGCTCCGGCACCAGGCGTTGCGACTCGCCGTGGGGCAGCGCCAGGAAGACGACGTCGAGGCCCTCCAGCGCGCCGAGATCGGGCTCCGCGTAGCGCAGCCCTGGGTAGGCGGCGGCGAGAGACGGGGTATGCCGGCCGACCGGCTCTCCTGCGCTCGTGCCTCCCGTCGCGACGGCGACCTCGAGCTCGGGGTGCACGGCGCACAGCCGTAGGAGCTCGGTGCCTGCGTACCCCGACGCCCCCATCACCCCGGTCTTCACAGGTGCAAGTCTATACACACTTCTGCATAATCAACCACTAATGAAAACCGGCGGACAGCTGCGTCTCATCGAGGTGTGGCGACATGAACGACAACAGGTCAGAGAGACCCCTCCTCGTACACCGCCACACCCCGACGTTACGCAGTCATCTACCTATCGCTACCTGTCACGCACCCAGGCCGTCTCCTCGCGGTTGCTTGCCACCGACATCACCACTGCGGCACGTACGAGCCGACGTTGCTCTTCGTGATGAAGAATGGCTTGCCACGCCGAGATTCCATGACTGTGACGTAGTGAGGGCCAACCTTGCCGCCCCATGCGCTGATGATGCTCAATACCGAGTCGGCCGACTCCGTCGCCGGCAGGTCTGCGGTCGTAAACTGAACAATTCCTGCTTTGACATCCTCAGCAATTTTCTTTGTACCACCCGCGTCATACACTTTGATCTTTCTAAGCTGACCAGCAGCTTTTATCGCATCGATCTCGCCAAGAGTGAGTGTCGACGCCTCGCCTGCCACGATGGTGGTTGTCGGATGACCGGTTAGATAGCCTGCC
Organism: Acidimicrobiales bacterium; assembly: GCA_050743605.1. Taxonomy (GTDB): domain Bacteria; phylum Actinomycetota; class Acidimicrobiia; order Acidimicrobiales; family RAAP-2; genus JAJYVT01. The sequence continues at coordinate 13,008 of JBOGGB010000551.1, read as the reverse complement.
GCAATAGTATCGGCGCCAGCCGTCGTATAGGCTGTAACTGGCAGGGTCGTAATCTTAAATGTTGGGTCCTTTTTCTCGACCGCGGGGAACATTCCGATGAGGATATGCGACTGCGCAAGGTCCGCAGGTCCAGTCTCGATAAAGACGTGTTGGGGGCCGGGGTTCAGCGAGACTATCTTTGTCAGCCACTTGTGGAAGACTGTGGAAGATTGTGTCCCAGCGACGTAGTTCAGCGTTCCACGAATCCACGCCTTGGCACCTTGGGTGGTGGAAGGGTGACATTGCGGATCATTGAACGTTGAGACCAAGATGCTCTTCTTTATGGCCTCCGTGATGAGCCTGCATGCGTCCGGTGCACTCGATTCGACCGCCCAGCCGTTGTATTTCCCGGTGGACAACGCCTGCTCCATTTGGCTGGTTTCCGTGGTCGCTGTGAAGTCGCCGTCGAAGTAGGTCAATCCCACATGCGCCTGTTTTGCTACATGTTCTGCCGCGGCGTTGGCTGCAATGAGGTACGGGTTCGTCGAACCATCAGAGAAGAAAGCGATGTTGAGCTTCCCGCTGCCGACTTTGATCGGCCCCGCCCCTAGATTGATCGTATGAGTGTGGCTCTTCGGATTACTCATTGGCGTGTGCACAGCACCGAACGCTGACGGTGCCCCGTACGCCGCCATCGATACAACGAGCGCAGAAATCCCGCCCGCGATGGCAATCATCTTACCGTTATGCATTGGCCCCCCATTCTCGTTTGTCCTATTTTTTTTTGGGAATTTGGCGTAGGTAGGCGCGATGTGCCCGGTGCCGCGCCGCCGCTCTCCGCACCGGTTCTTCCTCCACCCGCCCAGCCGCGACCTCGCAGGAGTCGCACATCAGCTCGAGGATGCACTCGCCGCGGTCCCGGCATACCTGCCGAGGAGCGAGCGAACGTGTTCTCCACTCTCGCGAGCTCCTGGCCGTTTTCCGCATACTCCAGTGTCGGTGCGCGGAGCATGTCAGTCTGCTCCACCAGTCGCCGCGTACAGGCCGGTCGGGCTGAGCGGTACCTCCAGCAGATGGTGGTCTAGCAGTGGAGCGAGGGCGTCTTCGATGGCCGATGCGAGGGTCGCAGCGACTGGGATGGTACCGGCCTCGCCAACCCCCTTCACTCCGAGTGGGTTGCGAGGGCTTGGCGTTTCCAGGTGCCGGATCTCGACACGGGGCACCTCGGTCGCGTAAGGCATCAGGAACTCCATCAGGCTCGCGTTGCGGAGGTTGCCTTCCTGGTCGTAGTCCAATATCTCGTAGAACGCTCCTCCGATGCCTTGAGCGACCCCGCCGATGACCTGTCCTTCAACGATCATCGGGTTGATCATCTTTCCGCAGTCGTGGACGCACACGTAGCGCTGCACTCGCACCTCGAAAGTCCGAGGGTCGACCTCTACGATGGCACCGTGCGTTCCGTAGGCCCACGTGGTGCTCACGGGACTGAAATAGTCGGTCGCTTCCAGTCCAGGATGCTGACCAGCCTCCAGTGCGGCGCCATCGCGGCGAGCACTAGGGATGAACTGCGTCGCTGATTGGGCCGCCTTGTTGAACGCGTACCGGAGCGGGTTGGACATGGTGGCCACCTCGGCCAGCGATACCGATCGCGCCTCACTTCCCTGCACGAAGACCTTGCCTTCTTCGATCATGAGGTCCTCGGGTGCGGCTTCGAACATCTCGGACGCTTGGCGCAGGATCTGAGCGCGCACGGCACGAGCTGCCAGCCTGATGGCGTTTCCGCTGACCACCGCTGCGCGGCTCGCGAACGTAGCCACGCCCCAGTCGTACTCGCCAGTGTCGCCCTCGACAACGATCACGTCAGAGGGGGATACCCCGACTTCGTCGGCGACGATCTGCGCGAATGAGGTCGCGTGCCCTTGACCCTGGCTCGACAGGCCGGTGTTGACGTAAACCTTGCCCGTAATCGGGTGGATCTTTACGCGACCGCCCTCGTAGGGGCCGAGACCCGTGCCCTCCACATAGCAGGCGAATCCGAGCCCAAGATAGCGTCCGTGCTCCCGGGCTTCGCTCTGTTCTTCGCGGAAGCGGATCGGATCGAGCTCGGATTCGAGCATCCCCAGTGCCCTTGCATAGTCGCCACCGTCGTAGCTCACGGGCTGGCCGTCGGCGAACGTCAAGCCGGGGCGCTCATAAGGGAACTCGCTGGGAGTGATGAAGTTGCGTCGCCGGACCTCGAACCGGTCGATTCCCAGCTCATCTGCGAGCACGTCCATGGCCCGCTCGATCGCGAAGCAGGCGTGTGGGCGCCCGCAACCGCGGTACGGGGTGACCGGGACAGTGTTGGTGTACACCGCTTTGAAGTCGACGGCAATGTTCGGGATCCGATAGAGACCCGCAATCTGGCCTGCGGCCACCTGGGCAACGGCCAATCCGTACGGGATGAAGGCTCCCGTATCGTGAAGGAAGGAGTCTCGAAGTCCCGTCACCACCCCTTCCTTCGTAGCGGCCAGTTGCATGTCGTGGACTTGGAGGCGCTCGTGCGTCGACCCCAGGAAGTTCTCTTGACGGTCCTCGATGTACTTCACAGGTCGGCGCAATTTCATGGCGGCCCACGGCACGAGCACTTCGTCTGGATAGAAGAAGAACACCTTCTGGCCGAACCCACCGCCGACGTCCGGGGCCACGACTCTCACTCGGTGCTCGTCCAATCCGAAAAGGCTGGCTAGGCCGCCTCGCACGGAAATCGGCGCTTGGGTACCGTCCCAGACGGTGAGCTCTCGCAGGAGCCCGTCCCAGGTAGCCGCGACGGCGCGCGGCTCCATCGGGGCCGCAGTGCTGCGCTCCACCCGGAGGGTGACGCGGGTCACGTGATCCGCTGCGGCAAAAGCTGCGTCGGGATCGCCGGACACTTGATGGCAGTGGGCGGCCACATTGCCATCTACCCCCCGATGGACGCTCCGTGCCGCCGGCGCAAGGGCACGGTCGACTCCTACGATCGGCTCCAGTGGGTCATAGCTGACTTCGACGAGATTCGCCGCGTCCTCCGCGAGGTAACGGTCGTCTGCGACCACCATCGCGACCGTCTGGCCGACGTAGTGGACCTCCTCCCTGGCGAGTGGCCGCTGGGTGCGCGGGGCGGTCAGGGAGGGATCGGGGATGAGGAGGGGAAGCTCGGTGTCGAGGTGCCCGATGTCGTCGCAGGTGGCGACGAGGTGCACGCCCTCGAGAGCCTCTGCCGCACTTATGTCGATCGCGGTGATGCGGCCAGCGCCGACCGGGCTGCGCACGAACGCAACCGACAGCGCACCTTCGAGTGGAATGTCATCGACGAAGCGGCCCTTGCCGGTGAGGAGGCGCTCGTCCTCGTTGCGCGTTACACGCGACCCGACGGCCGTACTCATCGACTCTCCTCATTGGTCGCGCCGCCAGCCCGGCCCATTTCCGTGGCGGCCCTCCTGAAGGCGTCGACAATCCCCTGATAGCCGGTGCAGCGGCACAGGTTCCCCGCGATCACCTCGCGCACGCCGTCCTCGCTCAAGTCCACATCGTCGGGCGAATCGAGCACCTCGATGATCGACATCACGAATCCAGGCGTGCAATAGCCGCATTGAAGTCCATGGCAGTCTCGAAGCGCCCGCTGTACGGGATGAAGGGCGCCGTCGGGCTCTTGAACGCCCTCGATGGTTCTCAGGCTGCAGCCGTCAACTTGGCACGCGAGCATGAGGCACGAGCGCGCGGCTCTTCCATCGAGGAGCACCGTACAGCAGCCGCAGACCCCGTGCTCACAACCTACGTGCGTACCCGTTAGACGGAGGTCGTGCCGGAGGAAGTCACTGAGCAAGCGACGAACGGGCACACTTCGTTCGTAGAGCGCGCCGTTCACCGTCACCTTGATTGCCACGCGCTGCTCGCCCTTCACCGCCTCCGCCATTCCTAAGCTGGTCACGCTGCCTCCACGTGAATTCGATCGACAGCCTGCCGCAACGATCGGAACACGAGCTCCTCGACGAGTCGCCGGCGGTAGCCAACACTTGCCTGGGTATCGCTGCCCGTAGTTACGTGCCCAGTCGCCGCCTTTCCGGCTTGACGCATCGCCTCCTCCGTCGGAGGGTTACCGAGGATCGCATCCTCGGCCAAGGTAAGTTTGCACGGCGTGGTGGCGATGCCGCAGGCGGCGAGCCGTACCCGCTCAACTCTCTGGGAGGCGTCCAACTTCACCACCGCACACACCCCGGCGAGGGCGAAGTCGCCGTGACGGCGGGTCACCTCGAGGAATGACCAGCCCGACGTTGGTTCGAGCACCGGGAACCGAACGGAAGCCAGCACTTCGTTCGCCTCTATGCTCGTGGTCAGGTGGAACAGGAAGAGCTCGGCGGCAGCGATCTCCCTGTTCCCTTCCGGTCCCGCCACCTGGACGCTTCCGTCAAGGCAGGTGAGGAGCGTAGGCAGCTCGGCGGCGGGATCCGCGTGTGCAATGCTCCCGCCGACCGTTCCGCGGTTACGGATGACCGGATGCGCGACGAGTCGGAGCGTGTCGCCAAGGAGCGGGTTCACCCTCAGAGCGTCGCTGTTTCTCTCCAGTTCCCGCTGCCTCGCCATCGCGCCGACAACTACAGCCCCGTCGGTGATGTCCACGTATGCGAGCTCACTCACTTTGCCTAGGTCGATCACCTGGTCGGGTTGCCCGAGCCGGAAGTTCATGATCGGCAAGAGGCTCTGGCCGCCTGCAAGGACCGCCGCACCCGGATATCGATCTCGCAATGCGACGGCCTCCGCCAACGTATTCGGCGCGAAATATTCGAAACAGGCCGGCTTCACAATTACCCCACCACCGGGGAAGGCGGCACGTACGGTTCGGCCGTCCAGCCCTCATCAGGGTCGCTCCACCACTCCGGAGCGCGGTACTGACCCTCCTTGCGCGCCTGAGCGACGTAGGCGCCGCGGTCGAACATTGGCAGCACGGCGCGCTCAGCCGCAAGTCGGCGTCTCAGCTCAACGGTCGCGGCATCGTCCACGTCGAAGGCGTCGCCGCATCCGACTTCGATTACCACTCCGTAGTCGCGGCGAGCACTATCGATGCTGACAAGCCCACACCGGACGTCGTAGGCGACGCGTTCCGGCTCCCGAGTGAGCGGATCGCCCCAACCTCCACCACCAGTGGTAACGACGCGGATCTCCTCGCCAGATGAGACCGTCACTTCGTCGCACATGCCCGGCAGAGCCTCGAAAGACCCATCGGGTCGTCTCCGGCTCACCCGATACGTGCCCCCGCAATGGCCTCCGTTGGTCCCGTAGGTGTTGACGAGCGAGCGGTCGGCGTTGGAGAGCAGCCTGCAGTCGACGAGCGGCCGGATGGTCTTGTCGTAACCAAGCCCGCCTCGCCGGAAGCCGGCGCCGCCGGAGTCGGTCTTGAGCGCCAGCCTCTCGATGCGCACCGGGTAATTCGTCTCGGAGAACTCAACAGGCAGATTGCGCGAGTTGGGAACCACGTGCACGACATCGCTTCCGTCCGCCCACGGGCGACCGGGGCCCCCACCACCAAGCACCTCACGGAAAAGGAAGAAGTCGTCTCTTTCATTCCGTCCGTAAAGGCCCCAGATCCTGATCGTCTCGTGGTCTGCAGGCATCCTGCCTCCAGTCGCCTTGGCCAGGAGCGCCGCAAAGACTCCCAGCGAGCGCAGCAGAATGAAGAACCTGAGGCCCGTCGGCTTTCCGAACGTCGGAGTAACTAGCGTGCCTGACTCTGGGAATTTCACCTCGATCACGTCGAGCGCGCCTTCGTTCATATCGATCTCAGCTGCCCGCTCCGGGGTGTCGGCGAGCGAACGCAGCACCGGCGCCAACCACTTACGCACGAACCTTCCGTCCGAGTAGTTGATGGCCCAGTTGATCGGTCCGTCCGCCTCAGGGTCCGTACCAGTGAAGTCCAGAACGATCTTGTCGGAGGTCTTCGTCATCGTCATCCGGAGGGCATGTAGGCGCGGGGCCGTGACGCCGTCACACTCGATGAAGTCCTCCCAGTGGTAGACCCCGTCGCGGATCTTCGGGAGGAGCTCGGTGCGAATCACCCGCGCACACTTCGCGACGATTTCGTCGAACGCCTCCTCCATCAGTTCGATCCCGTACCGATCCGCCAGCTCCACGACTCGCCGAACGCCGATCAAAGCGGCTCCTCGCTCAGCGTCAAGGTCACCTCTGAGGTGGTCGGACAGCCGCGAGTTGCGTACGATGACGTCAAACGTCGACGTCCTTCGGCCCTGTTCGTAGAGCTTAACGGGCGGTACGACGAGACCTTCCTGCCACATGTCGACCGCCCGCACCGGAAGGCTCCCCGGCACCATTCCGCCGACATCGTCGTGGTGCCCGAAGACCTGGCTGAAGCCGATCAGTCGATCCGACTTGAAGATCGGGATCGTCGTGGCCAAATCAGGAATATGTCCGATGCCCCCTGAGCTGTTGTAGGGGTCATTCCAGAAGAACACATCTCCCGGGTAGACATTCTCAGTGCCGAACACCTCGAAGATCGGGTCGACGACGGCGGAATAGGAGCGCCCCGTCAGCTTACGACCTCGCGCATCAAAGAGAGCGACGCGGTAGTCGTGCTGATCCCGGATCATCGGCGAGCGGGCCGAACGCTCGACGGCCGATTCGATCTCTACCTCCGTCGAGCGAATCGTGCCTTCGATCACCTCGTAGTCGATCGGATTGAGGACGGTGCGGGCTTCGATGCTCACGCTCAATCCCTTTCCAGCAGCAAGTTGTAGGCGTCGTCGCAGACGGCGTGCCACCGTGCTGGTATCACCAGCGTTGACCCGTACTCTTCGACGATCGTTGGTCCCTCGATCGTGCTGCCCGACCGAAGCATCCGCCGCTCAACCACGGAGCACTCCACCCACCCCACCTTGCGCCAGTAGACCTTCCGCGCCTGCCGGTTCCCGTCGAGCAGACCGAGGGTGACAGGGTCCTGCTCGACGTCGATGGTCGGCCGCGCGATGCGTCCGATTGCCTGCAGCCGCAGGTTGACAAGCTCCACTTCCTGTTCGCCCCGATATGAGTACCCGAACTCCCGGTCATGGGCCTCGTGAAAGAGACCCCATAGCGCAGTGGAGCTCTCTCCGGCTGTGCGCTCTCCCATTGGCACCCGCACCTCGTAACTCTGCCCTCGATAACGCAGGTCAGCGGCGAGAGTCATGAGCATGTCGTCGTCATCTACTCCCTCGGACCTAAGCTCTCGATAACCACTTGCCTCCAGCTCCCACCACGCCTCGGCAATCTCCCCCGGCTCTACCGTCGACTCCGGGCGTACGAAGGTGCGCACCAGGTCTCGCCGGATATCCGAAACCTGTAGGCCGAGGGCGGAGAGATTGCCTGGGTTGGACGGCGACAGAATGGTGCGCGAGCCAAGGAAGCCCGCGACGTCAGTGGCGAGCATGCCTCCGGCACCGCCGAAGGCGACGAGGCAGTATGTCGAAGGGTCGATTCCCTTTTGCACGGTAACCCGGCGAATGCCGTGAACCTGGTTGACCGCTGCAATCTCGAGTACCCCCGCAGCAGCCTCCTCGGGTTCGAGACGGAGGCGACTGCCGAGCTCACCCAATGCGTCTTGCGCCGCTCCGTGGCGGAGTGTGAGCTCCCCTCCGATGAGCGCTGTGGGCAGCCTTCCGAGTACGAGCGCCGCGTCAGTGACGGTCGGCTCCGTGCCACCTCGCCCGTAGCTGATCGGCCCCGGATCGGCACCGGCGCTGCGCGGCCCTACTTTCAGCGACCCGTAGGAATCGACCCAGGCAATCGACCCACCGCCCGTTCCTACCGTCGCCATATCGATGATCGGCACCTTCACCGGATAACCCTCGATTACCGTCTCGCTGCTCAGCACCGGTACACCGCGGCGCACCACGCACACGTCCGTGGAGGTGCCGCCGACATCGAAAGTGAGGATGTCCCGGATTCCGCTGAGGCCGGCCGCGTGGATCGCCCCGAGGACTCCGGCAGCAGGTCCCGACATCAACATGGTGATGGGTCGCTCCGCAGCCCTCCTGGCGCTAACTACGCCACCGTTGGACTGCATGATCAAGAAGCTCCGACCGCCCCCGTCGCTTCCAATCCGGCGCTCGGCTTCCTTCAGATAGCGCGAGCAGTATGGCTTGACCATCACGTCCAGGAGGGTCGTCATCGCACGCTCGTACTCGCGGTACTCGGGTAGCACGGTGGAGGAAAGTGAGATGCTCAGATCGGGGAAGTGCTCCTCGGCGATCTCTCCGACGCGGCGTTCGTGATCGCTACAGGCGTACGAATGAAGGAGACACACCCCGACTCGATCGACCCCGCGGTCCCGCAATCCAGAGAGAGCTTCGCGCACGCTGTGCTCGTCGAGCGCCTCGATTTCGTCACCGCAGTAATCCATGCGGCCCGTGACCTCCTCGACGAGGTGCAACGGCACCAGGCGCGGTGGCTTGACCCAGAAGAACGAGTTGCCGTAGCCGTCGGGCACCGATTGCCGAGCGATCTCAAGGATGTGACGGAAGCCTCTCGTGACGAGCAAACCGATACCTTCGAACTCGTGCTCGAGCACAGCGTTGGTCGCCGTGGTCGTGCCGTGCACGACCATCGTCACCTCGCTCGGGGTGCGCCCCGCCATCCGAAGGACCTTGCTGATCCCCGCGTGCAGGGCCACGCTCGGATCGAGCGGAGTGGACGGCGTCTTCGTCGTGTACGTACGGCCCCGGGCGTCGTCGACGGCCACCACGTCGGTGAACGTGCCACCGGTGTCAATTGAGACTCGGATCGCCACATTCCCCCTTTAGATATCCGGTAGCTGGATATGACGTCCGCGTGGCGCTATGATAGCGACGCTGAACGGATACGTCAACAAGTGGAATCGGCGATGAGCATGTCCGATCGAGAACGGAGCGATGTGGTCCACGGTCCCTCGGCCCACGGTCAAGCCGGAGTTGCTTCCGAGGGTGCCAGGCGGCCCGTGCCCGTGCTCCGTGGGCTACAGCGAGGCATCGCGGTGGTCGAAGCCCTCGCGAATGAGCCGATGCGGCTCAGCGAGTTGTGCCGACACCTTGGCATCCCGTGGGCCTCGGTCAATCGTCTGATCTCCCAGTTGCAGGCGCAGCAGTTCGTCGAGAGAGAGCCCGATTCGGGGCGGTACCGGGTCGGTCAGGCGTGTTGGCTCATCGGCAGCGCGTACACGGCGCAGCACCCCATACTCGACGTCGCGCGCGCGAACGTCGAGCTACTGTCGTCCAACGTCGACGCTGTCGTCCAGCTCTGCGAGCGAGCTGACCGTTTCGCCCTGACGCTGCTTTCGGTTCACCGCTGGGACTCCGAGAGCATCCTGAAGACGACCTACGGCTACCACTTCCCGCTGCACTGCGGATCGAAAGGACAGGTGTTACTGGCCTACAGCGAGCCGGATTTCATCGACGCGTACCTCGCCCGTCCACTCGAGCAGCTCACCTCAGAGACGATTATCGACCCCGACGTGCTGCTGCAGGTCCTCTATACAATCCGTAAGCAGGGGTTCGCTCGGACCGAGGGGGATGTTCAGACGTTCACCGGTTCGCTCGCCGCCCCTGTGTTCGGGCGGGATCGCAAAGTCGTAGCATCGGTGTGTCTAATCTGCCGACGTTCGGCGCTCGTCGACTGCAAGGAAGTCGACGCGATGACGGAACAGCTGCTCGGCGTCGCCCGGAGCATCTCCGCCGGCCTCGGCTGGAGGCCCGGCGACGATGTATGGCATCCCCAAGCCGAACACTCCCTCGGAGCAGGCCGCCATGAGCGGAAGTGATCCTGCCTCCGGGCTCCTGGCAAGGCTGAAGGTTGGCCATAGACCCGGCCCGCTGCAGGGCGTAATCGTGCTAGATCTCACCCGAGCATTGGCCGGCCCCTATGCAACGCTAATGCTCGCCGACGCGGGGGCTGCCGTGATCAAGGTCGAGAGACCGCTGGTCGGCGACGATTCTCGTGCTTGGGGGCCGCCCTTCGTGGGGCCCGAGTCTGCACAAGAATCGACCTACTTCCTATCAGTGAACCGGAACAAGCTGTCGGTGGAGCTCGATCTCCGGTCCGGAGAGGGCCGGCGCAGGCTGGAAGAGCTCATCCGACGGGCGGACGTGCTCGTCGAGAACTTCCGACCTGAGGCAAGAGAGAAACTGGGCCTGTCCGACGACGCGCTCGCTGCATTGAACCCCTCACTCATCACGCTCTCGATTACCGGCTTCGGCCACGGTGGACCCGACGGCCATCGTCCGGGCTATGACCAGATCCTCCAAGGGGAGGCAGGTCTGATGAGCGTGACGGGACAGCCGGACGGCCCGTCCACGAAAGTGGGCATTCCCATCTGCGACATCCTCGCAGGGATGTTCGGCGCCTTCGGCGTTGTCGCCGCGCTGCGCGAGCGACAACGCTCCGGCGCCGGGCAGGTCGTGCGGACCTCGCTTCTCGAGGCTGTCCTCGCAGTGCACACCTACCAAGCGACTCGCTGGCTCCTCGCCGGAGAAATCCCCGACCAGGAAGGCAACCAACACCCGACGATCTCACCATACGGCTCCTACGCGTGTGCCGACGGCATCGTCAACATCGCAGTCGGATCGGACAAACTGTGGCAAGTCTTCGCGCCTCTCGTGGGAGTCGATCCCGGCGACGGCAGGTTCCGCTCCAACGCCCTACGTCGTGCCAACCGGATTGAGCTGGACCAAGCGATCGAGAAGGCGTTCAGACAGGAACCCGTCAGCTACTGGGTCGCTCGTCTCGACGAGGCTGGCGTGCCCGCAGGCAGGGTACGAAATTTCCGGGAGGTCTACGACTGGGCGCAGGTCGACGCGTTGCAATTGCTCGAATCGATGGTTCACCCGGTTCTTGGGCAGATCCAGTTGCCAGCCAGCCCTCTGACCTACTCACGTTCAGTGCCTGGCACTTCGTCACCACCGCCTCTGCTGGGCGAGCATTCTGAGAGCCTCTTCGCCTGGTTGGAGGAGCTCCAGGACTCCTGAGCCGCTATGAGCCGGTAGTCAGCTGATGCCACACCACCCGAGCCCTGTCCTTGCCGCCCTCTGCAGCACGGCCCAGGCCCTTGTCGCCCATACCAGCGAAACGGCGTCACTGGCCCTTGCCGAGCTGGTAGTTCGCCGATACAGCACGCTCGAACCTGCTGAACGCATTGCCTTCTTGCACTTCCTCCTAGATGAGATGGGTCCATCGCGCTCGGACGTCGATTCAGCCATCAAGCAGTACCGGGCAGTACCGTCCCAACTGGCGATGAACCGGTTAGCTCAGGCAGTCGAAGCGAGGCGACAACCGTTGTTCCGCTCGATCAACACGGCGCCCGGAGGCACCTGGACCATCCTTTCCATGCGGGCCGACATCCTGACCGTCGCCCACGAGCACCCAGAGCTGGCCCCGGTTGAAGCCGACCTGGTCCACATCCTGTCGTCGTGGTTCAATCGCGGGTTCATCGTGCTGGAGCGGATCAGCTGGCGCAGCCCAGGAGCCGTCCTCGAGCGGCTCATCCAGTACGAGGCGGTACACGAGATCCGAGGTTGGCACGACCTCCGTCGCCGCCTGGAGGCGGATCGGCGCTGCTTCGGGTTCTTCCATCCGGCGATCGCCGATCAGCCCCTGATTTTCATAGAAGTAGCCCTCCGTCGGGATGAGGCTTGGAGCATCCAGGAAGTGCTCGACGCTCCGGTCGAACCGGACGATGAGGAGTCGGCAAACACTGCAATCTTCTATTCGATCACCAATTGCCAGGCCGGCTTACGGGGGATCCCACTCGGCAGCTTCCTGATCAAGCAAGTGGTGCAGGAGCTGAAGGCAGAGTTACCAGGACTCAAGCACTTCTGGACGCTATCACCCGTTCCCAGCTTCGCGAGGTGGCTGGCAACGAGCGGTATCGAGAATTTCACCGCGGCAGAGCGATCCGTTCTCGACCAGCTCAGCGACCCGGCCTGGATCAAGGATCCCGAACGGTCTGAGACCGTAAAGCCGATATTGCTGCGGGCCTGCGCCCGATACCTCGTCACTGCAAAGCGACACACTCAGCCAGCGGACCCCGTTGCCCGCTTCCACTTGCGGAACGGCGCGACGCTCCAGCGCATCAACTGGCTAGGCGACACGTCGCCAAAGGGTTTGAAAGAGTCTCACGGGCTGCTCGTCAACTACGTCTACGACGAAGGCCAGATCGACACCAACCACGATGCCTTCGTGCATAACGGCCTCGTCGCCCGCAGCTCGCTGATCGACCAGCTTCTCAAGTAGCCGAAACTCCCAAGTGAACCCCACGCTCCGCACTCTCAGGCAGGCGAATCGACGACGGTAGCGCGGCGCTCGGCATACGAGCCCTGGATCTCAGCTACGGCCACAACCAGTGCGTCGATGACCGCATCGAGGAAGCGCTGGCCAGCATCACTCGAAGCCACCGACGGGTCCCCGAAGATCGCCGGATGACCCTTCGCAGGGTCAGGGTGTGCCCCATAACTCCGTGCGGGGGATCCTGGAGCGACGAGATCCCAACCAACGAGAGGTGGTTGCAGGCCTTCGAGGCGTTCGATATGCACCAACTCTGGTCGGAGGGCCAGTTGGAGTGACGTCTCGAACTCGCCGCCATGGCCCATCCCTCCCACCGCTGAACGCCGGAGAGCGTGAATCGCCGATGCTGCGGGCTCCCAGTAGCTGACTGCGGTGATCGACAATTGTGGGTCGCCACAATGGGCATCTGACACCCGCCTGGCTGCGACGTCATTCGCCGTGCCGTTGGGACGGTTGCCGTTCAGGAGAAGGAGCCGCTTGAACCCGGACTGGACGAGCGACTCGCAAATCTCCACCACGACCTGTTGGTAGGTCTCGGCCGAGAGCGAAATCGTCCCGACGAAGCTGGAAAAGGTCGTCGAGTAGCCGTACACGATCGGCGGAGCGACAAGTGCCCCGACTCGCTCGGCGAGCAAACGGGCGATCGCCTCGGCTTGGTGGGTGTCCGCGTCGAGGGGAAGATGAGGACCGTGGGCTTCGATCGCGCCGGTC
>JBOGGB010000550.1:0-4292 GCA_050743605.1 Acidimicrobiales bacterium | reverse complement strand
GGTGAACGGTGGTCAACAACGGTGAAGGACGGTCGATCCCGGATGACCTAAAACTGGTTCTGAACTGGGGATTTGAAGAATCTCCGAGGAATCTTCCTGGCAGCCCCAACGGGGTTCGAACCCGTGTCTCCACCTTGAGAGGGTGGTGTCCTAGGCCTCTAGACGATGGGGCCGAGCACAGGTGCGCCACCGCGCACCTGCACAGCTCGGGGGGGAGGACTCGAACCCCCAATAACAGGGCCAGAACCTGCCGTGTTGCCGATTACACCACCCCCGAATGGGCGGAGTCAGGTTAGCCGAGGCGAGATCGGGGACGCACCGCCTCAGGCTCGGCCGAGCGGACGCCGCTCGAACTGGGTGACGGCGCGATGCAGCGACTGGGACCCGGCCGTCGCCCCCGCCGCCACTCCCACCGTCCCGAGGTCGTGGAGGGGCTTGAAGCCGACGATGCGGCCGAGGGCGACGCCTGCCGCTGTGCGCAGGAAGTAGGGGATGACCGCAGTCCCGTTGATGGGAGAGGTCTGCGTCGGAGTCGGGTGCGGCGTCAGCCCGACGTCGGTGGCGATCGCCATCGAACGGTCCTCGTGGAAGGGGTCCGTCACGATGAGGACGTCCGTGTCCCCTCGGGGTCGCAGCTCGGCTGCGGCGAGGGCCAGGTTTGTCCAGGTGTCACGCCCGCCCGCCTCGAGGATGTCCCCTGCCGGCACACCCTTCTGGACGAGGTACATCTTGCCGACCTCGGATTCTGTGTAGGGGTCCCCGGGTTCCCGCGATCCGGTGCAGACGATCAGGTGCGCATATGTCTGGCGGAACAGGATGAGCGCCTGGTCGAGCCGCGCCTGAAGGTCTGGCGACGGCGCCTTATCGTACGCGGCCGTCCCCATCACCACGATTGCCTGCGCGGGCACGGGGTCGTACTGACGGGAGGTAAGCCACACCTGGACGAGGGTGACCCCGTAGTAGACGACGACGACCGCGAGCAGGAGCACGACGATCTTGAGCGCCCATCGCGCCGGGGCGGTGACCCACCTGAGGAGGAACACGCCCTACCTCGCCTACCTCGCCCTACCTCGCTCGAGCACGCTCGAGCGCTCCACTCAGACGGCGGAGCACCTCCTCGCGCCCGAGCACCTCGAGCGACTCGAACAGCGGCGGCCCGACGGTCCGGCCGGTGACTGCGACCCGGATCGGCGCCTGGGCCTTGGCCAGCTTGCGCCCTGCCTGCTCGCCGAGCGCGATCGTGCCCTCGCGCAGCGCCTCCGCGGTCCACTCGGCGTGCCCGTACACCCGGATCGCCGCGTCGAGCAGCTCGACGGCGCTCGGGTCGCCCCCGATCGCCTTGTCCCAGGAGGCCTGGTCCACGACCGGGTCCGCGAGGAACACGAAGTCGACCAGGTCGCAAGCCTCCCCGAGCGTCGCCACCCGCTCCTGGACGAGCGGCGCGAGGCGCCGGAAGACGGCGGGATCGAAGCGCTCGGGCGCCCACGGCGGCGCGAAGGACGCGGGCGCCCACCGGCCCGCCTCCCGCTCGGCGGCGGGCTCCGCCCACGGGCGCACCCGCTCGACGAACTCGTCCACGCTCAGCTCCCTGATGTACTCGCCGTTCATGTGAGAGAGCTTCTTCACGTCGAAGAACGCGGGCGAGTGGTTCACGTCTTCGAGCTCGAAGCTGTCGACGAGCGCGCGGAGGGGCACCTTCTCCTCGCCGCCGGGGGGGCTCCACCCGAGCAGCGCAAGGTAGTTCCGGAGGGCCTCGGGCAGGAAGCCCTGGTCGCGGTAGGACTCGACGGCGACGGGGTCCCGGCGCTTCGACAGCTTCTTGCGCTGCTCGTTGACGAGGTTCGGGAGATGCGCCCAGACCGGCAACGGGGTCGCCTCCCCCCACCGCTCCCCGCCCTCCGCGACAGCCTCGAGCGCCTCCCAGATGAGGATCGCCTTCGGCGCGCTCGGCAGCAGCTCCTCGCCGCGGATGACGTGGGTGATCCCCATGTCGCGGTCGTCGACGATGTTGGCGAGGACGAAGAGCGGCTTGCCGCTCGAGCGTGCGACGACGAAGTCCTCCATCGTCTCGTTGCGGAACGTGACCGTGCCGCGGATCACGTCGTGCACCTTGGTCTCACCCCCGTCGGGGGTCCGGAAGCGGAGCGCGTTGCCCTCGCGCGGAAGGTCCCGCTCCCGACAGAATCCGTCGTATCCGGGAACGGCGTTCCCGGCAGTGCGAGCCAGCACCGTCTCCCTGGCACAGTCGCAGGCGTAGAGGCGCCCGCCCTCCCACAGGGCGTCGATCGCCTCCTGGTAGCGCTCCGCGCGCTCCGACTGGCGGTAGGGGCCCTCGTCAGGCTCCATGCCGAGCCATGCCATCGCCTCGACGATCCCCTCCACCCACTCCTCACGGTTCCGCTCGGTGTCGGTGTCCTCGATGCGGAGGATGAACACGCCTCCGTTGCGGCGCGCGAAGAGCCAGTTGTACAGCGCGGTACGCCCGCTCCCGACGTGGAAGAACCCCGTCGGCGACGGTGCGAACCGGACCCTGGGTACGGGCACCCCTCCGGCTCAGCCGTCCTCGGCCAGGGCGATGGCGCCGGTCGGGCAGCTGCTCACCGCCTCGCGCAGCCGGTCGCGCAGCGTCTCGGGAGGGTGCTCGTCGAGCACGTACAGGAAGCCGTCGTCTCGGACCTCGAAGACCTCGGGCACGATCCCCATGCACACCGCGTTGCTGGAGCACACGTCGAAGTCGACCACGACCTTCACCGCCACCTCCCGTCCCCGTCGCCCCTCGCGCGGCACCGCCGCACGGACCGAGACGAGCATACCGGGCAAAGGAGTTCCGCCTGCAGCACAATCTCTCGGGGGCCCGGAGCCACCGGGCCTCGTCGAAGGTGCACGAGGAGGGGCGATGAAGGGCTTCCGGGGTTTCTTGATGCAGGGGAACGTCGTCGTGATGGCAGTCGGCCTGGTGGTGGCGCTCGCCTTCAGCGGGCTGATCAAGGCGTTCACCACAGGGATCATCGACCCGCTCGTGAACCGGGCGCAGGGCACACACCCGATCGCCCTCGGCGTCCAGCTCGGCTCGTCAGGGACCACGAGCACCTTCGTGAACGTCGGGACGCTGATCTCGGCAGTGGTGTACTTCGTCGTCTTCATGATGGTCGTGTACTTCGCCATCGTCATCCCCTACAAGCGCGCGGAGGCGCGCCGTGGGGCGACTGTGTTCGGCACAGCCGCGCCGGTGAAGTCGTGTCCCTACTGCCTTTCCGCCGACCTGCCCGTGGCAGCGACGAAGTGCATGTACTGCACGAGCGACCTTCCCTCGCCGACAGCGGCGACGACCACTCCGTAGTGAGGGAGGTGGGCGCGACGACCGATGGTCAGGCGCGGGCGTCTTCGACGAGCGCGGCGATGAACTCGCGCTCGGCCAGGATCGGCCGGTCCGCGAGGAAGAGCTTCCCGTAGCGCTCGAAGTACATGAACTGCTTGGCGAGCAGGAACGTCCCTCGTGTGAAGTCCGACATCAGCCCGCCCGCCTCGTCGGCCAGGCGCCGCATCCGCCGATTGGCACGCAGCCGGAGCGCGAGCGAGCGCAAGCTCCGATCGTGGGCGCGAGCACCGCGGGCCCTGGCGGCCTGGACGAGCGGCGCCTCGAACATCGCGGCGAGGCTCACGTCGCCGAAGGGACGGGTCAGCGCCGGCTCGACGATCCCCCGGAGGAACGCCGTCAGGTCCTCGTCCGACATCCCGAGGCCGACTTGGATCGCGCGTCCGTAGACGCGGGTCAGCTGCGCCGTGACGTCGGACCACGCCTCTTCGTCTCCCAGCGCGGCGCCGAGGAGGCCGAGGACGAAGCGGTGGGTGTCGCGATCGAGCCGGCCGACGATGCCCCAGTCGATGATCCCGAGCCGACCGTCGTCGCACAGGAGCATGTTGCCGGCGTGGAGGTCGCCGTGGAAGGCGCCCCACCGGACGGTCGTGGCGAAGAACGCCCGTACGACCTGCTCGACGAAGGGAGCGGGATCGAGCCCGCGCGCCGCGGCGGCGGCGAGGTCGTCGATCGCGACGCCGTGCAGCAGCTCCATCGTGAGCACGCTCTGGCCCGAGAGCTCCGGGTACGGCTCGGGCACCACGATCCGGTCGAGGTCCGGCCCCGTGAGGAGGGAGCGAAAGTGCGCGAGCGCCCTCGCCTCGTTGCGGAGGTCGAGCTCCTCGCCGAGCTGCTGGCGGAGCCCGGCGGGCAGCTGGAGCACCGAGCCGGCGACCGGTTCGCCCGTCTCCCTGGCAAGCAGCTCGGCGAGTGG
>JBOGGB010000549.1:0-1568 GCA_050743605.1 Acidimicrobiales bacterium | reverse complement strand
GGACAGCAGGGACACGATCCGCCGGTCGATCTCTTCCACTACGACAACTTAACGTGAAATTACACGCGCCGTGAGGGCATGGGGTAACGGCTTAGTCTCAGGCATTACTGCCGCGTAGCCATCACATTCGGACACCCGGGGGTTAACAGCCACGCGATAGTGGGTACCTCAGCCGCTTTTGTCGGGGGGTACCGGGGGTCGTCCCCCCGGGCGAAAACAGTCGTACACGGTGAGAGACTGGAAGCATGCAGCCGGAAGAACTATACGACCTGGACGTCGACGAGACGCCGGAGGTCAGCTCGACCGACGCTGACGGCATGGCCCTGCTCGTGTACCTGGAAGGGATCATGGACGCGGGGGCCGCGGGACGCCTGCTCACCGAGCACCTGCTCGACGCGTTCGAGCACACCACGGTGGCGCGGTTCAACACCGACAGGCTGCTCGACTACCGTTCCCGGCGGCCCCTGATGACGTTCGACGGCGGCAAGTGGGAGACCTACGACGCGCCGGAACTGTCGGTCTTCAAGCTCGCCGACGCCGAGGGCAAGCCGTTCCTGCTGCTCACCGGGCCCGAGCCGGATCACGAGTGGGAGGCGTTCGTGTCCGCGGCGCAGACCCTCGCCGAGCGCCTCGGCGCCGGGCCGATGATCACTTACTTCGGCGTGCCCATGGGTATTCCGCACACCAGGCCGCTGGGCGTCATCACGCACGCCACCCGGCCGGGGCTGGTGACCTCCAAGGTGCCGCTGCCGTCCAAGCTGCAGGTGCCCGCGTCGGCGTCGTCGCTGATGGAGTACCGGTTCGGCGAGGCCGGGCGGGACGCGGTCGGCCTGGTCGTCCAGGTCCCGCACTACCTGTCCCAGGCCGCCTACCCGACCGCGGCGCTGACGCTGATGGACGCGCTCACCGAGGTGACCGGGCTGGACCTGCCCGCACTGGAACTGCGCGAGGCGGCCGACCGGACTCATCTGCTCATCGACCGGCAGGTCGCGGAGTCGGCGGAGGTCGCCGAGCTGGTTCAGGGCCTTGAGTCGCAGTACGACGCGGCGGTCGCCCACGACGGCGAGAACCTCCTCGCCGAGGGCGAGGAAATGCCGACCGCGGACGAGCTCGCCGCGCAGTTCGAGCAGTTCCTCGCCGAGCAGCAGAACGGCTCAGAGGACTAGCCAGCCGCGGTCGTTACACGATCACTAGGTCGCGGGGGGCGTTGTTCATCCGCTGGTAGCCGTCTGTCGTGCAGGTCACGATGTCCTCGATGCGGGCGCCGTGCGGGCCAGGGTAGATGCCAGGCTCGATGGAGAAGGCCATGCCCGGCTCCAGCGCGATCGTGTTGCCCTCGACGATGTACGGGTCCTCGTGGGACTCCAGGCCGATACCGTGGCCGGTGCGGTGGATGAACCACTCGCCGTAGCCGGCGTCCGTGATGATCCCGCGCGCCGTCCGGTCGACGCTCTCGGCGGTGACGCCGGGCCTGACGCTGACGGTGGCGGCCTCCTGGGCGCGCTTGAGCACCTCGTAATAGGCGGTGAAGTCGTCCGGCGCGCCGCCGACGGCGTAGGTCCTGGTGC
>JBOGGB010000548.1:0-6475 GCA_050743605.1 Acidimicrobiales bacterium | reverse complement strand
CACGATTATGAGCCGTGTGCTCTGACCAACTGAGCTACGCCGCCGGGGAGCCCCCTGTCGGAATCGAACCGACGACACCAGCCTTACCATGGCTGTGCTCTGCCGACTGAGCTAAGGGGGCGCGGCTGCATTCCGCTGGACTGCGCCACCAATACTAGCCAGCGCGGGGCGAGAGCCGCCTCCCGGCAGCCCCCCGCCCGCCCACCGTCCCCCCGGTACCATCGCCCGGTGCGGCTACGCCTGGTGCAGCCCGAGGACGCCGAGGACATCCGGTCCATCTACAATCACGAGGTCACGTCCGGGTCGAACACCTTCGACCTCGTCTCCCGCTCGCCCGACGAGCAGCGTGCTTGGATCAGCCGCCACCGCGGAGCCCATCCCGCCATCGTCGCGTTGGAGGATCCGGCACCGGTCCTCGGCTTCGCCGTGGTCTCGCCCTTCCGGGACCGCGCCGCCTATGCCACGACGGTCGAGGACTCGGTCTACGTCCACCGTGACCACCGTGGCAGGGGCATCGGGCGAGCGCTCCTCGAGGAGCTGCTCCGGCTGGCGGCGGGCCATGGCTTCCACACCGTCATCGCACGGATCTCTGCCGAGAACGAGCCTTCGGTCCAGCTCCACCGCGCGTGCGGCTTCGATGCTGTCGGGGTCGAGCGGGAGGTCGGCCGGAAGCACGGACGATGGCTCGACGTCGTCGAGCTCCAGCGCATGCTCTAGGCGGCCGGAGGCGCGGCGCGGAGCGAGTCAGCCTGCGGCGACCCCGGCGACCCCGGCGACCCCGGCGAGCTCGGCGCGGGCTGCGGGGTCCTGCCAGGAGCTCGACCACCTTCCGATCGGCGCGAGGAGCACACCAAGGAGGACGAGCAGCGCGGCCGCGACCGCGACCGGGTTGTAGTGGATGAGCTCGTCGAGAAGGGTCCGCCCTCCGGGAAGGCCGATGAACGGCGACAGCGCAGAGACCGCGACGAGCACCGCGCGCAGCTTGCCGGCGACGACCGGCGCGAGGAGCACCACCCCCCAGGTCAGGTACCAAGGCTGGACCACCGGCCCGAGGACGACGAACAGGAGGAGGCTGATCCCCATCGCCCGCACTGCGCCGACCCGATCGCTGCGTAAGAGGAGGTAGACGGAGATCCCGGCGGCTGCGCCCAGGCCGAGAACCCGCGTGCCCGACAGGACGCCGGCCGTCGACACGGAGGTCCACCCGACCGCGTGGGCCGCGCCGGAAAGGAGCATCCCGATACCGGTCGCCGGCGCGAGCCAGCTCCGCACCGTCCCGGGGGTGTCAAGGTTCGCGATCCAGCCGATGCCGAGACCACTTGCAAAGGAAAGGCCGAGCACCACGGTGGAGGCGAGCGCGCCAGCCCGGAGAAGAGGCCGCACCCGCCGTCGCCACGGGCACCCAGCACCCGCCCACTCCCAGCCGATGTAGACGACCCCGATGGCCGCGGGGACCTTGATCGCGGCGGCGAGCGCGCAGAGCAGGACGCCCCACGCGGGATGCCGGTAGCGGGCAGCCGTGACGCCGGCGACCAGGAGGCCGAGCATGAGCGCGTCGTTGTGGGCTGCGCCGACGAGCATGAGGATCGTGAGGGGGTTCAGCACGGCCGTCACGTACACGGCGCCGTGGTCCTTGCCGAACGAGCGGGCGAGCGCGGGCATGCACGCCGCGATCAGCGCCACCCCCGCGAGGGACGAGAGGCGCAGGAGCACCACGGTCGCGAGCACATGGTGCAGGCTCAAGCTGGCGAAGAGCCCGTCCATCAGGAGGAACAGCGGCCCGTAGGGCGCGGGCGTGTTCGCCCACAAGGGGTCGACACCGTTCACGTAAGGCCCGGCTCCGAGCGTGTAGGGCCCGTAGTCGTACGGGTTGATGTGGTGGCTCATCATCTCGCCCTGGGCCGCGTAGGAATAGACGTCACGGCTGAAGATGGGAGCGATCACCAGCATCGGCACAACCCAGAGGACGAGGATCCAGCCGAGGTAGCGCACAGGAACGCCCGGACGGCGTGCGAGCGCCTTCATCAGGCCGTACCAGACTCTCACGAGGAGGACGAGCCCGCCGTAGACCGCGACGAGCCCGAAGAGCATGAAGCTCTCAGACGATCCGCCCTGCGGGGGTTCCCCGAAGAACCACGTCCCGGCCATCTCCAGCTTGAACGGGGAGCTCGGCAGGGACGCGCCGAGCGCGATCGCGCAAAGGGCGAGAAATCCGAGGAGAGCGGGGCGGCGGAGGAAGCGCCATCCCTCGGACTCCTCGTCGCCTGGCTGCACCCGGTCTGCGAGCATCGACGCCGGGAGCACTCGGACCTTCAGCATCTCGAGGCGCACGGCGAGCCGGTCCGCGGCAGCTCCAGCACGAACCGCACGGTCCTGCAGCGACGACCGCGCCTGCGAGAGCCGCCCGGAGGACCTCGCCACCGCGCCCGTCTCCGGCGACATGAGGGGCCCGGCCCCGACCGCTCGACCGCTCACGTCCTCTCGCACGACGTCGCCGACCTCATCTGTGTCCCGGCGGAACCACTCTTCCCGCAGCTGCGTACCCGTCACCGCACAGCTCGGACCGCATCGTCCCGGTCGACGCGGCGGCCCGTGGCGCGAGACCCGCGTCAGGGCGAACGCCGACACCGTCGCCGAGCCGTGCACGTGTGGCGCAGCCTGCGTGCCGGGACCCCGGCCTCTACGTCATGGCATTGTAACCGTGCTCCCGGGTGTCGCCAATACGGGGCGGTCAGCCCGTCGCAGCCGCGAGGAAGAGGCTGGCGAGGTCGCCCGCGGGCACGGCCGCGCCCGCGAGCGCGCCCTGCCCGACGAGGAACCCGAGCTCCGAGCAGCGCGCGCGCTGCTCCTCCTGGTCGACGCCTTCGGCACCCACCGCGCAGCCGAACGCCTTGGCGACGGTGACCACCGCGGAGGCGATGGCCTCCTTGCGGGGATCGCCCGGGAGCGCCTCGGTGAGCCGCCGGTCCAGCTTGACCGCCGAGATGGGAAGGTTCTCGAGACCCGAGGGCGAGCACAGTCCCCCGCCGACGTGGTCGAGGACGACGTGGATCCCCAATCCGGCGAGGTCGTCGATGGTATGAACCGCGACGGTCCCGAGCCGTACCAGGTCGGCCTCGTCGACTTCCAGCCAGAGCTGGTCGGCCCGGCATTGGGAATGGATGAGAACCTGGTGGACGGCATGGGCGAAGCCCTCGTGCTCGAGCTGTCGGATGGAGACGTCGACTCCCAGGCCGAGCGGCCGGCTGAGCTCCTGGGAGAACAACGCGATCGCTTCGCAGCTCTCCCTGAGCACCCTCGCGCCGAGCTGGACGACCGTGCCGACTTCTTCCGCGAGCTTCCACAGCTCCTTGGCCCCCACCTCGCCATAGGTGTCGCTGCGCCAGCGGGGCACCGCCTCCACCCCGACCACGGCTCCCGCCGCGAGCTCGATGACGGGGTCGTAGGTGAGGGCGATCTCTCCTCGGGCCTCGGCGCCGCGAAGCTCTCGTTGGAGGCCGACGCGGCGACCCGAGCGGACGCGCTGCCCACCGTCGTAGAAGGCGCAGCGATCCCGCCCAGACCGTTTCGCGGCGTACATGGCGCTGTCGGCTTCCCGCAGCAGCTCCTTGGCCTCGACGTTGGAGCTGCTGGCGAGCGCGATGCCGATGCTCGCCGTCACGATCTCGTCGTTTGTACCGGGCAGGGGCTTCGCGATGGCCTCGAGCAGCTGAACCGCGAGCGCCCCCGCGGCGATGCGGTCGAAGCCCTTGACGACGACGACGAACTCGTCGCCGCCGAGGCGGCCGACGAGGCTGTCTTCGGGCGCGTTGGCTGCGAGCCGGGCGCCGAGCTCTCGGAGAATCTGGTCCGCTCGATCGTGCCCGAGCGAGTCGTTGAGCCGCTTCAGGCCGTCGACGTCGACGAAGAGGGCGGCGACAGGCGCGTCGGGCCTGGCCTGCGGCAGAGCCTCCTGGAGCGCCTCCATGATGACGATCCGATTGGCCAGGCCGGTAAGGCTGTCGTGGCGGGCGTCGTGGATGAGCCGTTCGGTGGCCCTGTGCCGCTCGATCGCGATGCCGACCACCCGAGCCCAGTCGTGCAGCAGGACGAGGTGCTCAGGGAGCGGGCGGCGAGGGCTCCGTCCGTAGAAGGCGAGCGTGCCGAGCACGTCGCCCGCGGGCGCTTTGACCGGCATCGACCAGCAACTCGCGAGCCCCGCCGCTTCAGGGATGTGGCGGACCGGCGCCCACCTGGGGTCGTTCGCGATGTCCTCGGAGATCACGAGCTCGCC
Source organism: Acidimicrobiales bacterium (assembly GCA_050743605.1). Lineage (GTDB taxonomy): Bacteria > Actinomycetota > Acidimicrobiia > Acidimicrobiales > RAAP-2 > JAJYVT01. The sequence continues at coordinate 2,202 of JBOGGB010000548.1, read as the reverse complement.
CAACCACGCGGCCCTGCCGCAGGTCCCGACGTTCGGGCCGATGACGACGCCGTCGATGGCGTCGAGGTAGGAGTCGGGAAGCGAGGGGCCGGCTCCGGGGTGAAGGGTGCTCGACGCAGGGTCCAAGAGGACGACGCAGGCGAGCACGGAGGGGTCGTGGCGCTCGATCCCTTCGGCGACCGCCCGGAGCACGTCCCGGAGCGGAGCGGCCCGGGCGATGAGGTCGTGGACGTTCGCGTGCGACACCACGAGCTGCTGGGCTCGCTCGGCTTCGCGCTTTGCGAGACGGAGCGCCACCTCCGTCGAGACTGCCGAGGCGGCGTCGTCGAGGGCCTGGATGTCCTCGCACGACCATGTCCGCCGTTCCGGATCGACGAGGGTGACGTTGCCGAGGACCTCGCCGTCCACCTGCACCGGCGCCACCAGGCATTCCTCGCCCGAGGCGAGGTCGTGATCCTGCGCTACGCCATCCTCGGCGACGGCGACCCGCAGCACGAGACCCTGCTCGCCGAGCAGCCACAGCGCGGCGAGCGGCGCGCCGGTCCGGCGGCGGAGCGCGGAGATCCACCGCTCGATCTCGGCGCCTGGCGAAGGGCCGAGGAGACCCGCGCTCCTGAGCGCGCTCAGCTGGCTGTCGGTCGCTCCCGACGCGCCGGAAAGGTACGATTCGATCGGCTCCACTGTGCCGAGTTCCTCGCCCGCGAGCAAGGTGTTCTCGACCGCCATGCGCGGCGCGACCATTGGCATCCCCCTACCAGTTTTCCCCATAGAGGGAATTCTCGACCCACGGGATGGCAATTGTCAACAACATCCCAAGAATTGGCGCGCGGCGGCGCTCCGCCTGAGGATCGGGCGAACGGGTGTTCGTTCTCGGGGAAGCGGCCCGTCGGTCACCCGGGAGCGGGTGGACACCTCCGTCCATGGCACGGGAGACCGCGACACGGACCGCAGCGAAGGCTGCGATGCCCCATCCCCACGATCAGCGCTCCACCACCTCCGGCCACGCTGGGGCTCGGCGACAGCAAGCCAACCTGGCGCCACTGCACGAGCCTTGACAACTGGCTTCTACGCCCGCGACCGCCGTTCCGCCACCACCGCGTTGCGGATTCTCGTCGCGGCGACGCGCTCAGTCGCTCGGCACCAGGACGGTCGCCGCGTTGGCGAGAGCAGTTGCCCTGCTGAGCGCTGGGTTCGCGCGCAGCGAGTCGAACGTGGCGATCGCACCGGTCAAAAGGTCGATGGCGTCCTCGCATTCGTTGCGGACGATCAGCTGCTCGGCGAGGTCGGTCCGGGTGATCGCCTCCCAGTATGGGTAAGCGAGAGCTCCGAAGGCCTCGATCGCGCCGGTGAGATCGGACTCGACAGTGTCTTGACGGCCTTCCGCTGCGTCGAGCAGAGCCCGGCTTCGCAGGAGTTGGGCTCGGAGATATGGAGGGATCCGGCCGGCGGGCTCGTCGGCGAGCAGGGTCATCAACCGGTTCGTGTGCTCGTGGATCCCCACCCGCAGCGCCGCCTCGACGGCTGCTGGCCAGGCGGCACGGACCGCTTCATGCGCCGGCGTGAGGGAGCCCACCATGTCCGCCAGCGAGTTGAGCGCGAGGTCCAGCGCAGCGCCGGGGTCGTCCCGGGCGAGGCACGTGAGTATCTCGCACGCCTCGTGGTTCGCCCGCGTCTCGACCGTGTCGCTGTTGTGCCAGGACGTCAACCGGGCGAGCGACGCCTCCGCCGAGGCCCACTCGCCGCGGGCCGTGTGGACCAGCAGGCGGCCGGCGTGGAGGAATTCGGTTCCCGACCGGATCGGGTTGGCCTCGAGCAACTCGTCGCACAGCTGTTCGACCTCGTCCCAGCGACCGGCCGCGAAGTAGATCTTCGCGAGGTTGCCCGCGGTGAGGCTCTCGGCGTTGCGGTCGCCTCGTCGACGGGCGATCGCCAGCGCGGCCTCGCCGTGGTCTGCAGCGTCGGGAAGGTCCCAGTTCTTGCCAATGTCGCCGAGGTTCGCCTGCGATACGTAGAGCGGGCCGTCCAACCCGTGGGTGCGGGCCACCTCGCTCGAGAGCAGGTACAGGCCCCGCGATTCCCTGTGCCGGCCGAGGAATTGGTACACGAGTGCCTTGGTGTTGAGCGCGTGGGTGAGGACCTCGGAGAGCTCCAACGTCTCGGCGGTCGTCAGAGCTGTCTCCAGTAGCGGCAGCGCCTTGTCCA
>JBOGGB010000547.1:0-19619 GCA_050743605.1 Acidimicrobiales bacterium | reverse complement strand
GCAGGCCGGCCGCGACGGCCGCGGCACGGGCCTCCAGCTTGTCGCCGAGCACGCGCAAGTGCTCGGCGGTCGGCCCCACGAAGAGGATCCCCGCCTGCGCGCACGCGGCGGCGAGCGCGGGATTCTCAGAGAGGAAGCCGTACCCGGGATGGACCGCAGTGGCACCCGACGCGCGCGCGGCGCCTATCACGGCCTCCACCGAGAGGTAGCTCCGCTCGGGGAGCGCCGGACCCAGGCGGACAACCCGGTCCGCCGAGCGTGCGGCCGGAGAATCGAGGTCGGCGTCCGACGCGGCGAGGACCGTCTCGATGCCGAGGCGCTCGCAGGTGCGCAGGATTCGAAGGGCGATCTCGCCCCGGTTGGCGACGAGGAGTCGGCGGATCCTCACGACCCGCCCGGAGCGGGCTCGTCCGGCGCCAGCCACACGAGCACGGCCCCCTGCTCGACCGGCTCGTTGTTGGCGACGGCGAAGTCGGCCACGGTGCCGGCGGCGCCCGCGCGCACCGGGTTCATCAGCTTCATCGTCTCCAAGATGGCCACGACCGTGTCCGCCGCGACGGTGTCCCCCACCTCGACGAACGCCGGAGCGCCCGGTTTCGGGGAGCGGTAGAGCACCCCGGGGAGCGGGGCCCGCACCGCGTGGAGCCCCTCCCGCTCGGGGTCCTGTGCCGCCGCGCCGGCCCCGGCGTCTCCGTCTCGGCCTGCATCTCGGCCTGCATCCTCGCCGGTCGTGCCGGGGACGAGGCGCACTTCGCCGCGTGCCTCGTGCTCCGCGGTCCACCCCCCCGGCAACCGCCGGAGCCGGAGCACGAAGCGGTCAGTCTCCAGGTGGAGCTCGTCGTAGTCGGTCGAGTCGAGGACCTTCAAGATGTCCCCGACGTCCTCCCTCGAGAGGATCACGCGCCGCCCAGCGCCTCGATGACGTGGTCGAAGGCCCGGGACTTCGGGGCCGCGATCGGCTCGGTGGTCCGGTTGGACCAGGCGGTCTCGGGCCGGCTCTGGAGAAGGTAGAGGCCTTTGCCCTGCGACCGGTCGACGGCGAGGGCCCACTCGACGTCCTGGGGGACGCCGTAGTGCGCCTCGATCGTCTGGCCGAGAGCGACGAGGTCGGAGAGCTCCTCGTCGGTGAGGCTCGCCACCGAGCGCAGCTCGGGAGGCACCTCCACCTCGACGACGCGGCCGCCCTGCGCGCCGTCGGGAATGTGTCGCAAGAGCTTCTCCGAGACCCGCCGGCGGAGGATCTCGCCAGTGACCTTGCTCACCGTGAACGAGTCGGGCGTCACCTCGCCGCCGACGACGGCCGATCCGAGGCCCCACGCCGACTCGACGGCGACGACCGAGCGGTCGCCGGTGCTCGGCGACCGGGTGAACATGACTCCGGCGCTTCGCGCCTCCACCATCACCTGCACGACGACGGCCATTGCCGCGCCTTCCTCGGAGATTCCCCGCTGGAGTCGGTAGCAGACCGACTCGACCGAGTAGAGGCTCGCCCAACAGGCACGGAGGCGCTCCAGCAGCGCGTCCTCGCCGCGAACCCAGAGGAACGTGTCCTGCAGCCCTGCGAAGCTCGCGTCGAGGGAGTCCTCTCCGGTGGCGCTGGACCGCACGGCAACCGGCGACTGACCGCGGTCGGTCGGACGGCCGTCGCCGAGGCGCCGGTAGTGCTCGAGGAGCTCGCTCTCGAGGGCACTCGGTAGCGCGCAGTCGGCGATCGCCGCGCGCAGCGGAGACGTCGCCCGTTCGACCGCCGCTCGGTCGAGCGGGTCGAGCCGCTCGATGGTCGCCGTCCTGCTCCCTGCAGGGTCGATCTCGGTGAGGGCGTCCAAGAAGGCCTTCGTCGTCACGACGCAGCCTGGGGGGACGGGCAGGCCGAGGTGGACCATCTCGCCGAGGCTCGCCCCCTTGCCGCCGACGAGCGGAAGGTCCACCAGCCCGATCTCTGCGATCGACACGACGAGATCGCTCATGGCAACCCACCCACGCGGCCGTTCTCCCTCTGCCCGGGCCCCGCCCGGAGCTTTCCCGGGCGTTCCTGGCGCGGTCAGGACAGGATAACCACCACTCCCTGATCGCCGTCCACACGGAGACGGTCGCCGGTCTTGATCCTGTGGGTGGCGGTGCCGGTGCCGACGACGGCAGGCATGCCGTACTCGCGCGCCACGATCGCCGCGTGCGACATCATGCCCCCGCTGTCCGACACCGCCGCCTTGATCTTGCCGAACACCGGACCCCAGCTCGGCGAGGTGACCGGGCAGACCAAGATCTCGCCGGTCTCGATCTGGTCGATCTCGTTCACGCTGGCGAGCACGCGCGCAGTGCCCTCGACGACGCCCGGCGATGCGGCGAGCCCCTGGACCCGCGACGCTCCGCCCTCGGCCGCCTCGGTCCAGGTGCGGATCGTCTTGGAGGTGATCCCCCACAAGAGCTTCACCGCGGGGTCGTTGAGCGCCTCGGGCACCGGCCCGAGCGCCGGCGGCGGCGACCAGGTGGCGAGCACGCCGAGCATGGCCTTGCGCTCGGCGACGGTGGCCTTCACCGCGTCGGTCCCCACAGGGGACGACCCCGCGGACCAGGCGAGCATCACGTTGGCGAGCTGCTGGTCGATCTCGTAGTGCTGGAGCTGGAACAGGTCCTCCGCGTCGTCGAGCACGCCGAAGCGGGCGAGGAGCTGGCCGAACTCGCGCATCTTGGCGAAGAACTGGGTCGTGAACCAGTGCTCGCAGTAGAACTTGTGCTCCTCGATGTACGGGAACGTCGTCCGGCAGAGGCCGAGCATCTGGTCGAACGCCGCGCGTTCCTCCTCGGACTGGAGCAGGGCGCGGTAGCGGCTGGCGATCTCCTCGCGCTCTTGGCTCAGCCGTTCCGTCGGCCGTCGCAGGTCCTCGCCGGCGCGGACCTGCACGACGTACCGTGAGAGGCCGGCGAGCGGCACGCGGGGATCGTCGCGCCAGCTGCGGTGGTGATGGTAGAGGCCATCCCCGGTCGACACGTGGAACCAGGGGATCGAGCTCCTCTCCCATTCCGCGAGCCACCTGGCACCCGGCTCGCCTCGCCGGGCCAGCTCCTCGAACACCGTCTCGGGATCGGAGGAGTCGCTGAAGAGGTCGTCGACGGCCACGTCGACCGCGACCTTCGCAAGGCGCTTCAGCTCCTCATCGGGCCGGTACATGATGACATCGATGCCGGCGACCATCCTGGCGATCGATTGCTCGGGGATCTCGGGGAACGCCTTGGTGAGGAATTCCGAGAAGACGACGTACGCGCCGAAGGCCAGCATGACGAACTCGATGTGGTGGTTCCAGACGATCGAATACAGATCGATGCAGCGGTGGAAGCGCTCGCGCACCAGGTGGTTCGAGGCGTAGCCCCTCGCCTCGGTCACGACTTCCTCGTCGTCGAACTCGCCGAGCTCGGGCACGCGGATCGCTTCGAGCTCGTCGATCGCCGCCTGCACGCGTTCCTTCCACTCGCCGTACAGGCGCTCCCAGTGCTCGTAGTAGTACCCCGCGCGCCGCTGGAAGATCTCGAGCCTCCGGCCGATCTCGGCCGGGTCGGTGACCGGGTTGGCGGCGAGGTACACGCGCCCGTTCACGATCCGGTGCTCGATCCCGAGCGTGGCCGGGAACACGAAGATGCGAGCGGTGTTGGCGCCGATCGCCGTGTAGGCGACCTCGGAGCTGATCCCGTCGAAAGCGGGGAGGGGCTCGGGGAAGTGCGTGGCGTTGTAGAACCAGAACTTCGCGTCGTCCTCTGGCTGGAACCGGGTGAAGGGGGCGTACATCGTCGCCCATCTCTCGGCCCCCGCCACGTCTGAGATCTCCGACGGAAGCGGGAACGAACCTCGATGCTCCGGCACGGCAGCTCCCCCTGGCCACGCGCGCATCCGGTCGCGGCCGCCCGGATCATCCCATCGTGCCTCCGGAGGCCGCAAGCAGGGGACCGGGCGCGTCGGCGGTACGAGCGATCAGCCTGGGACGAGGACGGCGCGCCCGAAGACCTCGCCCTCTCGCATCTAGCAGCCCACCGCGGTCTCGTCGCCGGCGAGCCATCTCGCGCCGCGCTCGTAGAGGCGGTCGAGCGCCGGGCCGTCGAGACCCGGCAGGTCCGGCTCCACCCTGTAGCCGAGCCTGGTCTGCAGGTACGCGAGGTGCCGGTAACCCGAAGGGAAGCTGCCGAGGTGCTGGCGGTCGAGGTCCAGGCGTGCCGAGGGGTCGACCGGGTCAATCCGGTCCTTCTCGTAGATCGGCTGCCGCTCCACGAGCCCCCAGCGACCTTCGCGGACCGCGAAGAAGTCGTAGAACCGGCCCGTGCAGACGACGTCGCACTCCACGTGCTCGACGACCGCGCGCTGGGAGATCGTCATCTTGGTCTGGGCGAGCGCATGCGCGTCGGCGATGTCGACCGTGGTGCCCCCGCAGAGGTGGAGGATGCGCACGCCGCGGGCAGCGCCTTCCCGGCTCGCCGCGACGAAGTCGTCGGCGGATCCCCGGAACCACGTGGCGTTCATGCGACCCGGCTGGTGCCAGACCTGCCTGAAGCGCTCCCAGTCCATCGCGTCGCGCCAGATCGCCCAGTCCTCGACGAGGTCGCGGATGACGGCGCGGACTTCGCTGGGCTGCACGGGGCCTCCTCCTCCCTCGTCGGGCGGCTTGGTCCATCAGGTCCGGAACGTCTGGCCAGCCTGACTCGGCGCGGGAGTTGTGTGCAAGGCTGAGGACTGGCTTTCACGAGCAGCGCGGTGAGACGTCACGGACCGGGCTCGGGACAACTAGAGAAAGGAGCCGGCGATGGCAGCGAGCGACAGCGCGGGCGGGAGGAGGGGTCCCTTCCCCCTTCCCTCCGAGGTCCAAGACGTGCCCGGCGCGGAGGGCTGGCGCTCGATGTACCCGTTCTTCACCCGGTTCCAGCCGGGAGACGACGAGCGCTTCTGGTTCTACAACTCCATGCACTTCCCCGAGCCGGTGCCCGCCTTCGACGCCATCACCTCCGAGATCCCCTACACCGCCATCGGGGCGAACACCGCACGTATCTTCGTCTTTCCGACGACCCTCGGCATCGAGCACCGGATCGTGAACGGCCGGGTCTACATCACGGCCAACCCGGTCCTCGACCCAGAGGAGATCGGCCGCCGGCTCGCCATGTTCCAAGAGCGCGGTGGCTACTACTACGAGCACTGGGACAGGCTCTACGAGGAGTGGAAGGTCCGGATACAGGGCCTCATCAGCGAGCTGGAGGCGATCTCGGTGCCCGAGCTCGGCGACGTCGAGGACGTGTCCGTCGTGACCGGCTCGCGGGGCTACGCCTCGAACCACCTCGTGCGCGAGAATTACCACCGCTGCATCGATCTCTTCTCGAAGATGTGGAACCACCACACCGAGCTCCTCATGCTCGGCTACGGCGCGTACGTGGTCTTCTTCGAGTTCCTCCAGAAGGCGTTCCCCGAGATCCCCGCGCAGGCGGTCGCCCGGATGGTCGCGGGCATCGACGTGATCATGTACAGGCCCGACGGGGAGCTGAAGCGCCTCGCGAAGGTCGCGGTCGACCTCGGGGTGGACGGCGCCTTCGCCGAGGGCGAGGATCCCTCGGCGGTGCTTGCCGCGCTCGACCGCGCGGGCGAGGCCGGGAAGGAGTGGCTCGCCGAGTACGAGCGGGCCTCTGTGCCGTGGTTCCACGTGTCGACCGGAGACGGCTTCTACCATCACCACCGCAGCTGGAAGGACAACCCGGCAGTGCCCTTCTCGGCGCTGGCGCGCTACGTGCGTCAGGTGCGCGACGGCGAGGACCTCGCCCGGCCGATCGAGAGGCTCCAGGTCGAGCGCGAGCAGGTCGCGCAGCGCTATCGCGCGCTGCTCGGCAGCGAGGAGGAGCAGGGCGCGTTCGACCAGATGCTCGGGCTGTGCCGGCTCGTCTTCCCGTACGTCGAGGAGCACAAGTTCTACTGCGAGCACTGGTTCACCACCCAGTTCTTCGCCAAGATCCGCGAGTTCGGCGCGCTCCTCGAGCGCTTCGGCGCGCTCGACGACGCAGAGGACGTGTTCCAGCTCCAGCACTACGAGGTCGACCAGGCGCTCGCGGATGTGATGCTCGCCTGGGCCGCGGGCACCCCGCCGACCGGGGCGAGCTACCTGAAGCCGCTCGTCGCGGAGCGAAAGGCGATGCTCGAGGTGCTGGCGAAGTGGCCAGCGCCGCCGGCGCTCGGTCCGATGCCCGAGGCGTTGAACGACCCGGCGGTGAAGATGCTCTGGGGGATCACCGGCGACACGATCAAGGGGTGGGCGCAGGCCGCGGAGACGCCCGACGACCGGGTCTCGGGCTTCGCCGCGTCGGGAGGCGTCGTCGAGGGCCGTGCCCGGGTGCTCATGAGCGTGAACGACATCGGCCGGATCCGGGCCGGCGAGATCCTCGTCTGCCCGGTGACCGCCCCGAGCTGGGGACCGGTGTTCGGGAAGATCAAGGCCGCCGTGTCGGACATCGGCGGCATCATGTCCCACGCCGCGATCGTGGCGCGCGAGTACGGCATGCCTGCGGTCGTCGGGACCGGGACGGCGACCCAGAAGATCAGAACCGGGGACCTCGTGCGCGTCGACGGCGACGAGGGAGTGGTGACGGTCCTCGAGCGGAGTGCTCCCGACGGCACCTGAGCGGAGCGAGGTGCGGGAGGGGTGGCGCATCGGAGCGCGGTGGTAAGTTGCGCCCGTCGCGAGGAGCAGGAGGGACAGTGAAGACGCAAGCCGCCATCCTGTGGAACCTGGGGGAGCCCTGGAGCCTCGAGGAGGTCGACCTGGCAGAGCCGGTCGCCGGCGAGGTGCGGGTGAAGCTCGCAGCAGCCGGCCTCTGCCACTCCGACGAGCACCTCGTGACGGGGGACATCCCCATCACGCTGCCGGTGATCGGCGGGCACGAGGGGGCGGGCGTGGTCGAGGCGGTCGGTCCCGGCGTCACGAGCGTGGCGGAGGGCGACCACGTCGTGCTCAGCTTCATCCCGGCCTGCGGCCGCTGCCACTACTGCTCGACCGGCCGCCAGAACCTCTGCGACCTCGGTGCGCACCTGCTCGCGGGGCTGCCGATCGCCGACGGGGTGCCCCGCTTCTCCTCGAAGGGTCGGGGGATCGGCACGATGTGCCTCCTCGGCACCTTCTGCCCCCATACGGTGGTGCACGAGTCGTCCGTCGTGAAGGTCGACGAGTCGGTGCCGCTCCGCGTCGCCGCCCTCGTCGGCTGCGGGGTGACGACCGGCTGGGGCTCCGCGGTCTACGCCGCGGAGGTGCGCGCCGGCGAGACGGTGGTCGTCGTCGGTGCCGGTGGGGTCGGCATGAACGCCCTCCAGGGTGCCCGGCTCGCAGGGGCGAAGCACGTCGTGGCGGTCGACCCCGTTGCCTTCAAGCGCGAGCAGGCGACGGCCTTCGGCGCCACGCACACCGCGGCCGACATGGAGGCGGCGACTGAGCTCGTCCGTGAGCTCACCTGGGGGCGGATGGCCGACAAGGCGATCCTCACGGTCGGCACCGCGGAGGGGGACATGGTCGCTCCGCTGCTCGACCTGCTCTCGAAAGACGGGCGAGCGGTGGTCACCGCCATCGCGCCGATGTCGCAGATGGACGTGAAGCTCAACCTCCACCTGCTCACGCTCTTCCAGAAGCAGCTGCACGGCTCGCTCTTCGGCTCGGCCAACCCGCGTGCCGACATCCCGACGCTGCTCGCGCTCTACCGGGACGGCCAGCTGAAGCTCGACGAGCTGGTGACCCGGACCTACAAGCTCGAGGACGTGAACCAGGGCTACCAGGACCTGCGAGACGGGAACAACGTCCGCGGCCTGATCGTCTACGACTGAGCCTCCAGGTGCGAGCGGTCGGGATCAGCCGCTTCGGCGGCCCGGAGGTCTTGGAGGTCGTCGAGCTCCCCCTTGAAGAGCCAGGCGAGGGGGAGGTGCGGGTGCGCGTCGCCGCTGCGGCCGTCAACCCGACCGACACGGTGCTGCGGGCGGGGTTCCGGGGCGAGATGTACGAGGGGGTCGCCCGACCGCTCGTCCCGGGGATGGAGCTTGCCGGCGTGGTGGACGCCGTCGGGTCAGGCGCCGGATGGAGGGTGGGCGACGAGGTGGTGGCGATCGTCGTCCCGGGCGCACGCGGTCGGGGCGCCCAGGCGGAGGAGGTGGTGGTGCCGGCTGCCTCGGTCGCCCGGCTGCCGGCCGGGGCGAGCTTCGCCGAAGGCGCCACCCTGCCGATGAACGGGCTCACCGCCCGGATCGCGCTGGACCTGATCGGGCTGCGTCCCGGCGACACGCTGGCGGTCACCGGCGCGGCCGGAGCCGTCGGGGGCTACGTGATGCAGCTCGCCAGGCACGAAGGCCTGCGCGTCGTCGGCGACGCGTCCGATGCGGACGGGGACCTGGTCCGCCGGCTCGGCGCCGACGTCGTCGTCGCACGGGGCGACGACGTGGCGGCCGCGATCCGGGAGATCTGTCCCGAGGGAGTCGACGGTCTCGTCGATGCCGCGCTCATGAACCAGAAGATCCTCGGAGCGGTCAGAGACGGCGGGACCATCGCCTGCGTCCGGCCGTTCCAAGGCGAGACCGAGCGCGGCATCACCGCCCGCCTCGTGCTGGTGGCGGAGCACGCCAGAGACGCCGAGGCCCTCGCCGAGCTGAGCAGGCTGGCAGGAGAGGGAACGCTCACCCTCCGGGTGGCGCAGACGTTCCCTCCGGAGGAGGCAGGAGACGCGCACCGTGCCCTGGAAGCGGGCGGCGTGCGCGGGCGGAACGTGATCGTCTTTTCGTGAGGCCCGCCGCGGGGCCGGCATGCCGCGGGGTCGGCGGGCCGCCGGCGCCTGGGCGATCAGGCAGTCTGGCGCGTCTCGGAGATGGCCCGCCAGACCTTCTCGGGGCTCCCGGGCATGTCGATGTGGCGCACCCCGAGGTGCGAGAGTGCGTCCACGATGGCGTTCTGGACCGCCGGGGTGGAGCCGATGGTGCCCGACTCCCCGATCCCCTTCGCGCCGAGGTCGTTGCGCGGCGTCGGCGTCTCCATCTCGAGGGTCTCGAAGCTCGGTAGCTCGGTGGCGCTGATGAACAGGTAGTCCATCAGGTTGGCGGTGAGCGGGTTGCCGAGCTCGTCGTAGCGGAACTCCTCGAGCAGGGCCTGCGCCGCACCCTGGGCCAGCCCGCCGTGGATCTGCCCCTCGGCGAGGAGAGGGTTCACGATGCGGCCGGCGTCGTCGAGCGCGATCAGCCGACGGAGGTCCACGCGGCCGGTCTCGAGGTCCACCTCGACCACCGCCAGGTGCGCCCCGAAGGGGAACGTCGGCCCGGGTGCGGTGTAGTCCACCTCCGCCAGCAGCGGGCCCGCCTTCTCGATCGCCGCGGAGGCGAGCTCCCCCCAGGTGCGCCCCGCTCCGGGCGAGCCCGCGACATGCAGTCCGCCGCCGCCCTCGGCGACGACGATGTCGTCCTGCGAGGCCTCGAGGAGCTCGGCCGCGAGCTCCTTGGCCGCGGCGACGACCTGCACGGCAGCCTGCCTGGCCGCCACGCCGCCCATCTGCAGCGAGCGCGACCCGAAGGTGCCGATGCCGCGTGCGACGAGGTCGGTGTCGGACTGGATGAACACGACGTCGTCGAGTGCGATCCCGAGCTCGTCGGCGACGAGCATCGACCACGCGGTGTCGTGTCCCTGGCCGTGCGCCGAGGTGCCCGTCTTCACGACGACCTTGCCGTCGGGGCGCACCTCGACCGAGGAGAACTCGCTCCCGGGCAGGCCGTTGGTGATCTCGACGTACACCGAGAGCCCCAGGCCGAGCTGGATGTGGTCTCCCGACTCGCGCCTCGATCGCTGCTCGGCGCGCAGCTTCTCGTACCCGGACGCCTCGAGCAGCCGTGCGAGCGCGGCGTCGTAGTTGCCGATGTCATACTCCGTGCCCGTCGGGGTGGTGAAGGGGAACGGGTCGGTCCCCTTCACGAGGTTGCGACGGCGCACCTCCGCGGGGTCGGCGCCGATCTCGGCGGCGAAGAGGTCCATCGCCCTCTCGATCGCCGCGGTCGCCTCGGGACGGCCTGCGCCACGGTAGGGCACGAGCTGGGTGGTGTTCGTGACCACCGAGGTCAGGTTGCACTCGACCTTGGCGATGTCGTAGGTGCCGGTGAGCATCATGCGCGTGAACATCGGGAGGAAGGCGCCGAGGGAGGGGTAGGCGCCGGAGTCCTGGAGGATCTCCAGCCGGTAGGCCTGGACGCGGCCGTCGCGGGTCCCGCCGATCGTCATGTGCTGGACCTGCGCTCGCCCCTGTCCGAGGCTCACCATGCTCTCCGAGCGCGTCTCGACCCAGCGCACAGGACGGCGCAGCCGCCACGCGATCGCGGCGACGAGCAGCTCTTCGGGGTACGGCACCGCCTTCGCGCCGAAGCCGCCGCCGACGTCGGGCGACACGACGTGGACCGCGCTCGGATCGAGCTCGAGCCGCCCGGCGATGGCGTCGCGCAGCCCGAACGGCGTCTGGCTCGAGGCGAAGACGGTGAGCCGCCCGTCGTCTCCGACCTGGGCGGCCGCGGCGCGCACCTCGAGTGGGCACGGCGCCAGCCGTTGGTTCACGATGCGCTGGTCGACCACGACCTCGCAGTCCTCGAATAGCCCCTCGTCGTGCCCGAACGACGCTTCGAACGCGACGTTGGTCCCGGCTTCCTCGAACAGCAGCGTCGTGCCGGAGAGCGCGTCCTCGGGCGCGACCACGGCCGGGAGCGGGTCGTAGTCGACCTCGATCAGCTCGAGGGCGTCGACCGCCTCGGGCCGCGAGTCGGCCACGACTGCGGCGACGAGGTCACCGACGAAGCGAACCTTCCCGTCGCACAGGAGGGGGCGCGCCATCAGCGGGTTGATCATGGGGAGGTCGGGAGGCAGCGGCGAGACGCCGAGGTCGGAGCCGGTCAGGACCTCCAGCACTCCGGGGGCCGACCGGGCCGCGTCCACGTCGAGGCGGGTGACGCGGGCGTGCGCGACGGGGGAGTGGAGAAAGCCGATCCACAACGCCCCAGGAAGCGGGAGGTCGTCGACGTACGACGCACCGACGGTGAGGAACTTCGCGTCTTCCTTGCGGAGGACGCGGTTGCCAAGAAAGCTCACGGCTCGAGTCTCCTGTTGGTCGCAGTTGGCAAGCGCAGCGAATGCGGAGCATAGCCACCTGCTCCCCCGGGGACCTCGCCGAGCGCCTATTTCGGACGAGGTAACCTCGTGAAATGGCCTTTCCCTCCGACCTGGCAATCGCACGCGCCGCCTCATTGAAGCCGCTGCACGAGATCGCGGCCTCTATGGGGATCGGCGAGCACCTGTTGGAGCCTTACGGGTCCGCGGTGGCCAAGATCAAGCTCGAAGCGGTCCAGGAGCTCGCAGACCGACCCAAGGCGAAGTACGTGGTGATCTCGGCGATCACCCCGACGCCTCTCGGCGAGGGAAAGACGACCACGACCGTCGGCCTGGGGCAGGCGATGCGCCACATCGGCAAGCTGGCGACGATCGCCGTGCGCCAGCCGTCGATGGGCCCGACGTTCGGGATAAAGGGAGGGGCGGCCGGAGGTGGTTACAGCCAGGTCGTGCCCATGGAGATCCTGAACCTCCACCTGACCGGCGACTTCCACGCGGTCACCGAGGCGCACAACCTCCTGTCGGCGATCATCGACAACCACCTGTTCCAGGGGAACGCGCTCGGCCTGTCGGTGGACGACATCACCTGGCGGCGCGTGCTGGACGTGAACGACCGCGCGCTGCGCAACATCGTGGTTGGCCTGGGCGCCCGCGAGGACGGCGTGACGCGCCAGACCGGGTTCGACATCACCGCGGCATCCGAGGTGATGGCGATCTTCGCCCTCGCGTCGTCGCTCTCGGATCTGCGTGCTCGCCTCGGAAGGATCGTCGTCGGCTACACGGCCTCTGGCACGCCGGTCACCGCCGAGCAGCTGAAGGGGGCGGGCGCGATGGCCGTCATCATGCGCGACGCGCTCAAGCCGAACCTCCTCCAGACCCTGGAGAACACGCCGGTGCTGATCCACGCCGGACCCTTCGGCAACATCGCCCACGGCAACAGCTCCATCCTGGCCGATCAGATCGGCATCAGGAGTGGCGACTTCCTCATCACCGAGTCCGGCTTCGGCGCCGACATGGGCGCGGAGCGGTTCTTCAACATCAAGTGCCGCTACTCGGGCCTCACCCCCGACGCCGCCGTCGTGGTGGCGACCGTCCGTGCCCTGAAGGCGCACACGGGCAACCACCGCATTGTCGCGGGCAAGCCCCTCCCCGAGGCGCTCCTTGCCGAGAACCCCGACGAGGTGCACGAAGGCGGATCGAACCTGCGAAAGCAGATCGAGAACATCAAGCTTCACGGGGTGAACCCGGTCGTCGCCGTCAACGCCTTCCCGACGGACCATCCTTCCGAGTGGATGGCCATCGAAGAGATCGCGGCGTCGATGGGAGTCAAGAGCGCGGTCTGCCAGCACTTCTCCAAGGGCGGGGCCGGCGCCGTCGAGCTCGCGGAGGCGGTCGTCGAGGCAGCGGACGAGCCTTCGCACTTCCAGATGCTCTATCCCGACGAGATGCCGCTCCGGGACAAGATCCGCACCGTCGCGACCAAGGTCTACGGTGCCGCCGATGTCTCGTATGCCCCGGCGGCCGCCCGGGCCATCGACCGCTACGAGGCTGCAGGGTTCGGGAACCTGCCGGTGTGCATCGCGAAGACGCACCTGTCGATCTCGTCGGACCCTTCCCTGCTGGGCGCCCCGACGGGGTGGACGCTCCCGGTCCGCGAGGTGCGCGCCTCGGTGGGGGCCGGCTTCGTCTACCCGATCTGTGGCGACATGCGTACGATGCCGGGGCTCGGGAGCAACCCGGCCGCGTTCTCCATCGATCTGGACGCCGACGGCGAGATCGTCGGGCTGAACTAGCTTGCCGGCCGTCCTCCTTGACGGCAGGGCGCGCCGGGACGAGATCCTCGAGTCCTTGCGGGCCGAGGTGGAAGCCTGCGGCCGTCCTCGCATCACCTTTGCCACCGTGTTGGTCGGCGACGACGAGGCGAGCGCCCGGTACGTCGCGCTGAAGCACCGCGCGGCCGAGCGCATCGGCGTGGCCGTGCGCGGCGTGCACCTCCCGGGGGCGGTGACCCAAGAGAGGCTGCACGCCGAGCTCCGCGCCCTGTCGGCCGACCCCTCCGTTCACGGCATCCTCCTGCAGCTCCCCCTTCCCGAAGGCCTCGATGAGCAGGACGGCGCGTCCTTTATCGAGCCCACCAAGGACGTCGACGGGATGACCGCCTTCTCCTTGGGCCGGCTCGTGCAGGGCGCACCGGGCCACCGGCCCTGCACGGCCGCAGGCGTCTGCGACCTGCTCCGCCGCCACCAGATCCCGCTCGCGCAGCGCCGCGCCGTCGTCGTGGGCCGCGGGCCGCTCGTCGCGCTTCCCCTGGCGCTCATGCTGGCTGCGCCCGAAGGCGCCGGCGGTCAAGGATGCGCGGCGGTGACGGTGGTGGACCCCGACGCCGAGGGCGTGGCCGAGAGCTGCCGTGCCGCCGACCTCGTCGTGTCCGACGCGAGGCGGCCCCAGCTGGTGCGGGCGGCCTGGATTAAGCCCGGGGCGACCGTCGTGGACGTCGGCGTCTCCTTCGTCGACGGCCGGCTCACCGGCGACGTCCATCCCGAGGTGCTCGAGGTGGCCGGGGCGGTAGTGCCGAACCCCGGCGGCGTCGGACCGATGACCGTGGCGCTTCTCCTGCGCAACACCGTGGCCGCTGCCCGGTCCTCCGGTGTCTTGGGCGGGAACGGGCGACCGCCCGCCGCGGGTCTCGCCGGGGGATCGCCGGTTGTGGGAGGTTGAGGGCATGGAAGCGACGATCATCGACGGGACAACCGTGTCGCGGGACCTCCATGCCCGGGTGCTCGGCGAGCTCGCTGCCGTGCGTGCCTCCGAGGTCGAGCCCGGGCTGGCGAGCGTCGTGGTGGGCGACGACTACGCGGCGCATGCCTACGAGCGTCGGCTTCGGCGGCTGGCAGAGAGCGTGGGCTGCGGGTTCCAGCCCGAGCGGCTGCCCGAGAACGTGGAGATCGCCGAGGCGCTGGCGACCATCGGCAAGCTCAACGCCGACCCGAGGATCAGCGGGATCCTCGTCCTTCGCCCTCTGCCTGCGCATCTCTCGGAGGTGGCACTCTATGCGACGCTCGACCCGTTGAAAGACGTGGAGGCTGTCCACCCCGTGAACGCCGGGCTCATGGCACGCGGCACGCCCCGCTTCGTGCCTTCCACTCCGGCGAGCTGCTTCTGGCTGCTCGACGACTACTTCCGCAAGAAGGGCCTCGACCCGACGACTGCCCTGCGGGGCAAGACGGTCGTCATCGTCGGCCGGAGCCACAACGTGGGAAAGCCTGCCGTCTGGCTCGCTCTCGATCGGGGAGCCATCGTCGTGAGCTGCGACGAGCACGCGTCCGCGGCAGGGAGGCTGGCCGAGTTCACCTGCCAGGCGGACGTGCTGATCGTGGCAGCCGGCTCGCCCGGGCTCGTCACCGGCGACATGGTGAAAGACGGCGTGGTCGCGATCGACGTGGGGATCAACCCGGTCGAGAGCCCGAGCGGCCGGGTGCATCTCGTCGGCGACCTGGAGTTCGACAGCGTGGCCCAGCGCGCGGAGGCGCTCACGCCGGTCCCTGGCGGGGTCGGCCCGGTCACGGACGTATGGCTGGTGCGCAATGCTGTCCTGGCGGCGGTCATGCAGCACACCACCCTGTCGATCGGACCCTGGCCGACATCGTGACCTGCACCTGAATGTGAACTGAACCGCTCGACGGAACGAGCGGGCGACCCTGACTCAGCGAGCGAGCCTCACAGGTAGAGGGTCGGGTTGATCGGGATGTTGTGCTCCTGGCAGTAGCGCTCGTAGTGATCGATGAACCAGAAGACGTCCACGGTCTCCATCACCCGGTCCTCGTCGTCGAGGAAGTCCAGTGGGCCGTTCAGCCAGAAGAAGGTCTTCATGCCCTTCTCGGAGTACAGCGTGTGCGTACGCCCCGGGCTCTCCCTGATGAAGCACCCTGGCGTGGCCACCCAGTCGTACTCGAGGTAGCGCCAGCTGCCCTCGATCGTGTAGCCCGACACCGGTCCCCGGTGGCGGTGGCGGCCGAGGTGGCCGCCGGCCGCGCACCACAGCACGTTGGCGGAGGAGCTGGCCCGGACGTCGAACGTGAGGTGCCGGATCCAGACGTTCTCGCCGAAGGGGACCCACGGGGACACGTCGTCGGTGTCGCCGATGAACCCCTCGACGAGGGCGTACTTGTCGCGCATCTTGTCGACTCGGGCGTCGACAGCCATCGCGTTGGGCTGAACCTCGTTCACGGTCATGGGGTGCTCCCTCCTTGTCGTGGCCGGTGGCGCTCTTCCGGCGCCCGATCAGATTCTCTCCAGCGCCGGCCCGGAGTTCAAGGCGGCGCCTCGGTGGGCGTCAGCCGAGGACCCGACGCACCGCCTCCGCGATCTCTGCCGCCCCGGGAAGGTAGGCGTCTTCGAGCGGTGGGCTGAGGGGTACCGGGGTGAAGGGAGCCCCGACGCGGGCGATCGGGGCGTCGAGGTCGTAGAAGCACGCCTCCTGCACCTCGGCGGCGATCTCGGCGCCGAAGCCGCCGTTCCCGACGGCCTCGTGCGCGATCACGAGGCGTCCGGTGCGGGAGACGGAGGCGGCGATCGTGGCGAGATCGAGAGGGACCAGGGTGCGCGGGTCGATCACCTCTGCCTCGATGCCGCCCTCGGCAAGGCGCGCCGCCGCCTCGATCGCCTCGTGGACCATCCGGGACGTGGCGACGACGGTCACGTGGCTCCCCTGTCGCAGGACTCGGGCGCGGCCGAGCGGCTCTACGGGGACGCCTTCGTCGGGGAGCGTCTCGCGCCGGAAGTAGAGCGTCTTGGACTCGACGACCACGACGGGGTTCGGGTCGGCGAGCGCGCTCGGCAGGAGGGCCGCCACCTCGCGCGCGCTCGACGGGACGACGACCTTGAGGCCGGGCACGTGGGTCAGCCACGACTCGAGGCTCTGCGAGTGCTGCGCGGCCCCGCGCTGACCGGCCCCTCCCTGCGTGCGGAGCACCATCGGCACGGACAGCTGGCCGCCCGACATGAAATGCGCCTTGGCGGCGCCGTTCACGAGCTGGTCGAGCGCGAGCCCGATGAAGTCGATGAACATGATCTCGACGACCGGCCGCAGCCCGGACTGCGCCGCGCCGATGGCGACCCCGCATATCGCAGCCTCGCTGATGGGGGTGTTCACCACGCGTGCGGTGCCGAACTCCTCTGCGAGCCCTTTCGTCGTGAGGTACGGGCCGCCGAGCGCCACGTCCTCGCCGAAGACCACGACGCGCTCGTCGAGTCGCATCGCCGCGGCGAGGGTGGCGGCGATCGTGGCCGAGTAGGTCGCCTCTGCCATCAGCGGGCGTAGGTGAGCTCGGCTGAGAGGCCGACGTCGGGGAACGGGCTCGCAACCGCGTACGCGACGGCGGCCTCTACCTCCTGGCGCGCCGCCGACTCGGCCGCCCGCGAGGTCTCATCGTCGAACCATCCGGCGGCAGCCGCCTGGTGGACGAGCCGCACGATCGGGTCCTTGGCCCGCCACTCCTCGTCCTCGAGTGCGGCCCGATAGCCGCCGGGGTCCCCGACGTAGTGCCCCGACAGCCGGTGGGTGAGGCACTCGAGGAGGAAGGGCCCCCGGCCCTCCCGCGCCTGGGCGAGCGCGCTGGCGAAGGTGCGGTACACCTCGGCGGCGTCGTTGCCGTCGACGGTCGCAGCAGCGACCTGGTAGGGCGCAGCGAGGTCGCTCACCCTCGCCACCCGGGTGTGCGCTGCGCGCGGGGTGAACTCCGCGAAGCCGTTGTTCTCGCACACGAAGACGACCGGGACCTGCCACAGGCTCGCCAAGTTCACGGACTCGGAGAAGATCCCGGCTTGGGCCGCGCCGTCTCCGAAGAAGACGACGACGGGCCGGCTCCGCCCGAGGACGCGTCCGGCGAGCGCAGAGCCGACCGCGAAGGGGAGGTTCCCTCCGACGACCCCGGTGGCGCCGAGGAAGCCGTGCGCGACGTCGACGACGTGCATGGAGCCGCCGAGCCCACGGCAGCACCCGTGCACGCGTCCCATGAGCTCGGCCATGAGCGGGCCCATCCCGACGCCCTTGGCGAGCGCGTGCCCGTCACCCCGGTGATTGCTGTACACGGCTTCGTCGTCGCGGAGCTGGGTGCACACTCCCGCCGCCACGGCCTCCTGCCCGATGCTCAGATGGGTAAGCCCGTGGACCATGCTGGCGTGCTTCAGTGGCTCGAGTCGTTCCTCGAAGGCGCGGATGCGCCACATGGTCTGGAGGAGGTGCTTCGCGGCGGCGAGGTCGAACACCCCGTCGCGGGCGATGTCCCCCCCGCTGCCGTTGCCCACCTCAGGCCGAGACCGGGGCGATCCCGAGCGTCTGCTCGACCGCTCTGACGATCTTCTGCTCGTCCGGCAGGACGAACTCCTCGACAGGCTGGCTGTAGGCGATCGAGCTGTCGAGCGCGGTGACCATGGAGATCGGTGCCTTGAGCGAGGAGAAGCCCCGCTCGGCGACCTCGGCGGCGACGACGGCTGCCACGGAGGCGTGCCTGGTCGCCTGGTCGACGAGGACCAGGCGACCGGTGCGGGCCACCGAGTCGAGGATGGTCTCGACATCGAGTGGGGCGATCGTGCGCGGATCGATCACTTCGACGCTCACCCCGCGCCCGGCGAGGGACTCAGCGGCCGCGAGCGCGGTGTGGACGGTGTAGCCGGTGGCCACGAGCGTGACGTCGCCGCCCTCGCGCTTGACGTCGGCCACGCCGAATCCGATGGCATGTTCGCCGTCGGGGACCTCGCCCTCGGTGAGGAGAAGCAGGTAGTTCTGGAAGAAGAGCACCGGGTTGTCGTCGCGAATGGCCGTCGTCATCAGTCCCTTGGCGTCGGCAGGCGTCGAGGGCAGCGCGACCTTCAGGCCCGGCACACCCATGAACATCCCGTAGATCGACCCGGTGTGCTGCCCGGCCCATCCGGCGGTGAAGCCGTATCCGGCCACCATGACCATCGGGACCGACACCATCCCCTTGGACATGAAGTGGAACCGACTGCCCTCGTTCACCACCTGGTCGGTGGCCACCAGGAGGAACTCGGCCATGTACAGCTCGACCACCGGGCGGTAACCGGCCATCGCAGCACCGGTGGCCATGCCGATCTCGGCCGTCTCGGAGATCGGCGTGACCCGCACCCGGTCCGGGCCGAACTGCTTCAGGAACGGGTCGTCGGGCGAGGTGGCCATGTTCTGGCCGAAGTAGAGGACGCGCTCGTCGCGCTCAATCTCCTCGCGGATGGCCTCTTGGATCGCCGCCACGTAAGGGATCACATGCGACATTGCGGTTCCTCCGTCGTAAAGGGCTGGATCGAGCTCGGGGCCGACGTGCGTCGCGTCGTCATGCGTAGACGTAGGCGAGGCCGCTGTCGGGAGCGGGCAGGGGGCTCTCGAGCGCGAAGCGCTGTGCCCCGTCGACTTCCTCTCGGGCGGCCACCTCGATCGCGTCGGCGTCAGCAGCGCCGAGCGTGCCGTCGGTGACGAGCTGGTGGCGGAAGCGCGGGACCGGGTCGCCCCGCAGGGCGGCGTCGTACTCCTCACGGTTGCCGAAGATGGCGATCGCCTCGTGCTCGGGATAGTTCAGTGGTACGCCGGGCGGGGCGATCAGGTTGCCGTGGGCGCTCAGGCGGTAGACGAGTGACTCGACGAGCGTAGGACCGCCCCCGGCGCGTGCGCGCGACAACGCCGCGGCCACGGTCGTGTGCACGGCCACGGGGTCGGTGCCGTCCACGGTGACCCCCTCCATCGAGTAGGCCTTCGCCTTGGTCGACAGCGGCTCGCCGTTGGCGGCGTTGGCGTCCTCCTGGTCCGTGCGGGTCGAGGCTTGGTAGTGGTTGTTCTCCATCACGTAGATGATCGGCAGCTTCCACAGCGAGGCGATGTTCATCGACTCGTGGAAGGCGCCTTGCTTGCTCGCTCCGTCCCCGAAGAAGCAGACGACTGCCTGGCCCTGACGGCGGATCTGGGCGGCCCAGGCGGCTCCGGTGGCGTGGGGGATGGCCTGGGCGACGATGCCCGAGCCCCCGAGGAACCCGCGGCCCGGGTCGAAGAAGTGCATCGAGCCGCCGAGCCCGCCGCACAGGCCGGTGGCCTTGCCGTAGACCTCGGCCAGCATGAGCTTCATGTCGGTGCCGAGCGCGATCGGGTAGCCGTGGCACCGGTAGGTCGTGACGATCTGGTCGCCTGGCGCCAGGGCCGCGACGGAGCCGACGATGGACGCCTCGGCGCCGTCGGCGAGATGGGTGTGTCCCCGGATGACCCCGGGGTGCTCGGTGAAGGTCGACTTCACCCGCTCTTCGAATTCGCGGATGCGGGTCATCTGCGCGTACATCCAGACGAGGCGCTCGGCGTCGAGCTCGCCGCGGGCACCCCCGTCCGTCGTGTTGCCGGTTGCCACCACTGTGGCGCTCTCCTTCCTCTGGAGGGCTCCTCTCCGGAGCGCTCCGGTCATGGCCTGGCGCGGTCGTGCGTCGAGCAGCGTCCCGCCC